>NZ_JBHXRX010000049.1:0-60648 GCF_042714995.1 Streptomyces sp. NPDC058665 | reverse complement strand
TCAAACTGAGACACACCACCCCACCCACCCCGGGGCCCGGGCCGCCGAAAACCGCGGCCCGGTCCCACCCACTCCACCGTGCGGGATCAGCCGACCCCGCCGAGCCGACGCGCGTCGGCGGGGCTCGTGGACTCGAACAGCGCGAGGGCCCGCGCGAGGAAGTCCTCCGCGGCCCTCGCGTCACCGTGCTCCGCGGCACTCTCCCCGAGCATCTCCAGGGTGCGTGCCTGCCAGAAGGCGGCTCCGGACCCGGTGAAGACGGCCAGCGCCTCGTTCATCCTCGCCACGCCCTCCGCGTACGCCCCCGCCCGGACGCCGGCGCGCCCCAGGAAGGCGAGTGCCCTCGCCGCGTCGTGCGGGTCGTTCACCGCCACCATCGCGGCGTGGGCCCGACCGAAGAAGTCGACAGCGTCGTCCGGCGCACCCGCCGCGAGGGCGATCTCGCCGAGCGTGGTCCGGGCGAGCGCCGCGCCTCGCGGGTAACCACACCCCTCCCACACCTCGATCGCCCGGTTCAGATACGTCACGGCGTCGTCGGGCCGTCCCGCCTCGCGATGGCATGCGCCGAGACCCAGCAGCGCCTGGCCCTCGTCCCGTATGTCACCTGCCTCGCGCGCGGCCTGGAGGGAGTCCCGATACCAGGCGGCTGCCTCCTCGGTCCGGCGGGCGGCCCCCAGGCCGATGGCCCCGGAGTTGAGCATCTGGCGCTCGGCCGCCCTGTTCCCGGCCTGCCTGGCGGCCTCCAGGCCGATCTCATGGGCCGCGATCCAGTCCGAGTAGTGACGTAATCGCAGGAAGAGCGGCCACATGGCGTCCACGAGCATCCAACTCGTGTCGTGCCAGCCGCTGTTCGCCGCGAGCCGTACGGCACCCAGCAGTTGCGACCGATGGGAGTCCAGCCAGCCGAGTGCCGCGACATCGTCGGCGAACGGCAGGGGAAGGTCGGGCCGGTGGTCGTAGATCCTCGGGAGGGTGAACTGCACCGGGGTCAGCCGCTCCTGAGCCGCCGTCGCCGTGTGCAGGCACCAGTCGCAGAATCGCCGCAGCGCCTCTTCGCGGGCGCCGTCCGTGTCGTCCTCGCGGGCGCGGTCGTGCGCGTGGATCCGTACGAGATCATGGAAGCGGCAGCTTTCCGGGCCGACATCCTCCACGAGATTCGCCTCGATCAGCTCGTCCAGCCTGCGCTCCGCCCAGTCCAGCGACTCATCGCACGACGCCGCGGCGATCATCGCGTCGAACGTACGCACCGGGAGCAGGCCCAGCGTCCTGTAGAGGCGCGCGGTCTCCTCGCTCAGTACGGCGTACGACGCGTCCAGAGCCTTGTGCACCGAGGTCTCCCCTTCGACTTCGAGCGCGGCCAGCCGGCCACCGCCCGCGTTCCGGTCAAGGGCGTCCGCGAGCGCCCCCACCGACTGTCTGGGCCGGGTCGCGAGCCGGGCGGAGGCCAGGCAGACCGCGAGCGGAAGTCCCGCGCAGAGGGCCACCAGACGGCGGACCGCGGGGAGTTCGCCCGCGACACGGTCCGCGCCGATCCCACGGGTGAGCAGTTCGACCCCGGCGGCCGGACCGAGCGCGTCGAGCTGATGGAACCCCGCCCCCTCCATACGCAGCCCGGTCAGCCTGCGGCGGCTGGTGACGACCACGAGTCCGTCGGGACCGCCGAGCAGCAACGGGCGGATCTGGGCGGCAGTGAAGGCGTTGTCCAGCATCACCACGATCCGCAGATCGGCGGTGAAGGACCGCCAGAGCGACGCCAGTTCGACCGCGTCCGTGGACGTCGGCCCGGCGCCCAGCGCCCGCAGGAACTGGCCGAGGATCTCCGCCGGTCCCACCGGCCCGCCCGCCGAGTGCCCGCGCAGGTCCGCGTACAGCTGTCCGTCGGGGAATTCGGTGCTCAGCGAACGCAGCCATTTGGACACCAGCGCCGTCTTGCCGACTCCGGCCGGACCGCTGACGACGATCAAGGGCAGTCCGCTGTCGCGAAGACCGTTCAGCGATCCGACATCCCCTTCCCGGTTGGTGAAGTGGGCTGGCACCGGCAGCAGTTGGCGCGGTGGCGCGGGCCGAGCGGGCGCGGCGGGCGCGGCGTGGAGATGTATGCCGCCGTGCACTTCACGGGCCTGGACAGTGGGACCGTACAGTCGCGCGTCACCACTGATCGCATTCCCGTGAGGCCCTTGCGCGGCCGTACTCGAATCACTCATCCATCCGCCCCCCCCGCAGATCGATTGCCGTTTACACGGACCATTTCGGGTCCTACCCCGGCACGACATTGAATGACCATCCGGATCAAGAACGGATCACGCCAAGTATGGCAACGGTCTATAGCGGCATTCGCCGCGCGGTGACATGCTCGTGAACCATCCGACGGACCAGCGGGGGCGCTGGTGGAAATCCAGATACTCGGACCGGTGGGGCTTCGGCTGAACGGCCGCTGGCTGAAGCTCGGATCGGACAAAGAACGGGTGTTGCTCGCCTCACTCGCACTCGACGTGGGGCGTCCTGTCGCGATCAGCGAGCTGATCGATCGACTCTGGGACGGCGAACCTCCCGAGCGCGCCCGCGAAAACGCGCACACCTATGTGTCGCGCATCCGGCGGCGGCTGCGGGACGCCGGTACGGGGCCGGGGGCACCCGAAATCGCCAGCAGGGCGCACACCTACACATTACGGACCGCGCGTGACTCCGTGGACCGGCAGCGCTTCCAGCACTTCGTCGACACGGCGTTCAGCAGTGAGGACGACGCACGGGCGGTGGAACTGCTCTCCCGGGCGGAGGAGTTGTGGCAGGGCGAGGCGCTGGCGGGTCTGCCCGGGTCCTGGGCGGCGACCGTACGGCGGACGCTGGCGGAGGCGCGACTGAGCGCCGGCACGTCACGCATCGCGGCCGGGCTGCGGCTGGGGCGCTTCGCCGAACAGGTCGGCGAGCTGGCCGCGTTGGTCGAACGGCATCCCGGGGACGAGACCCTGCTCGGCCAGTTGATGCTCGCGTACTACGGCAGCGGACGGTACGCCGACGCACTCCGCGTCCATCAGCGGGCCCGGCAGTCGCTCATGGCGGAGTACGGGGCGCTCCCCGGCGCCGAGTTGAGCACGATTCATCAGGGGGTGCTGGCCCGCGTACCGGCACGGGAGCTGGCGCGGGGAGGCGGCGCGGAGCGGACGGGCGACCCGGTTGCCGTGGTCGCCGGTGGCCCTCCGGCGCCTGCGGGTGAGGTGCCGGTGCCGCGGAACCTGCCTCAGCAACCGCCTCTGGTAGGCCGCCGGTCGGAGTTACAGGCCCTGAGCTCGATGATCGCCGACGAGGGCGAGCGCGGCGGATCGGTCGTCACCGTGGAAGCGGTCAGCGGGATGGCGGGCGTTGGGAAGACGGCTTTGGTCGTCGCCACGGCCCGTCTGCTGGCGGAGAAGTACCCGGACGGCCAGATCTATCTGGACCTACGGGGCCATTCGCTCGCCCAGGAACCGCTCACGGCGCGGGCGGCGTTGGGAACTCTGCTGAGGCTGTTGGGCGCGCAGGCCCCCTCCATACCGGCGGAGCTGGAAGGGCGAACGGCCCTGTGGCGGACGATGCTGGCCGAGCGCCGGGTGGTCGTCGTCCTGGACGACGCGGCCGGGGCCGAGCAGGTCGGTCCGCTGCTGCCGGGCGGGTCACCGTCTCTGACGATCATCGCCAGCCGTCGTCATCTGAGCGGTATCCCACAGGCGTTGTCGGTCCCGCTCGACGTTCTCTCGAAGGAGGACGCGATCACGCTCTTCTGCGGCTTCGCGGGCGAGGAACGCACCCGCGACCTCGAGGAGACCGCGCGGATTGTGAGCCTGTGCGGTTACTTGCCCCTCGCGATCGAACTGGTGGCGCATCGGTTCCGGGCCCGTACGTCCTGGACGCTGGGTGTCCTTGCCGAGCGCCTCGCGCGAAGTCCCGGGCGACTGGCGGAAATTCGCACCGCGGATCAAGAACAGGAAATGACCCGGGCGTTCGCACTGTCCTACCGGACCCTCACGGCGCAGCAACGCACCGCGTTCCGCCGTCTCGGGCTGCATCCCGGACCTGATTTCACGGCCGACGCGGCGGCTGCCCTGCTGGGCCTGCCGGCGGACACGACGGAGCGATTACTGGAGGGCTTGCTGGCATTTCACCTGCTCAGAGAGCCTGTGCCCGACCGGTATCGCTACCACGATCTACTGCGTGAATATGCCTACGGCCTATCCCATTCGGAGGACAGCGAGCCCGAACGCCGCCAGGCCGTCGCCCGCTTGACGGATTTCTACGTCGCGACGGCCGGCCTCGCGGACCGCGTGGCATATCCCCGACGTATACGCCCGGACGTCCCGGCGCCGCGTCCGTCGACGCCACCGCCACCCCTGCCGGACTCGGCCGCCGCGCGTTCTTGGCTGGCCGCGGAACGCGGAAACCTCCTGGCGGTCGAGGACCACGCCCGACGCGAGGGCGCCTCCGAGCGCGCGGCCCAACTCGCCTGCGCACTGGCGGGATTCCTCGTAGCGGAGTGCTACTGGCGGGACGCCAAGAAGCTCCTGCGGCACGCTGCCGTCCACTGGGACCGAACGGGCAACGAACCGGCGCTCTGCCGCACCCTCATCGACCTGTGCGGGGCGTACGCGAGCATCGGGGACTACGCGGACGCCGCGGAGGCGGGGGAGCGTGCGCTGGAGCTGGCGCGTGCGCTGGGCGACGAACCGGGCGAGGCGGAGGCGCTGCGTGTGCTCGGCGTGCTGAACTGGCACCTCGGCGAGAACCGCAAGGCGCTTGTGCTGCTTCAGAAATCCCTGGCCATCAAGTCGCTATCGGGTGACGTCTGGGACAAGGCGCGCAGCCGAAACAACGTAGCAGTGGCTCTGCTGTTCCTCGGAGAACACGAGCGGGCGCTGGGGCATTTTCGGGGTGCCCTCGAAGGGTTCAGAGAAGCGGGTGACGAGACCGCGTCCGCCCAGACGCTCAACAATATCGGCGAACTGCAAATGGGGGCCGGAGATTTGACGTCGGCCCGGCGTTCGTTCGAGGAATCGCTGTCATTTCTGGAATCCGCCGGAAGTCGATACGACCGTGCGACGGTACGCAGGAATCTGGGCGCAGTCCTCGCGGAGTCGGATGAATCTGCCGCGGCTCTCGCCCTTTTCGGGGAGACGCTTTCGGAGTTTCGGTCCCTTGGTGATCGGAAGAGTCAGGCCGAGGCTCTGATCGGGATCGGCGAGGCGCACTGGCGTCTGGGAAACGCGGAGGAATCCGTCGGGTACCACCTCGAAGCGCTGAAGATCGCGCAAGACATAGGAGCAGCTCGACACGAGGTCCAGGCCCTGCGGCACCTCGGAGGCGCGGACTTCGCCGACGGCCGACTGGCCGACGCGACGGACCGCCTCCAGGCGGCTGTGGCTGTCGCCTCCCGCACCCATGACGTCGACGAAGAATGCGCCGCGCGAATGCTCCTGGCGGAGGTGCAACTCGCGGCGGGAGATGCCAATGAAGCGCGCATGACATTGCGTCAAGCATTCGAACTTGCTCGACATCGAGACACCGTTGTCGCGCGGAGGATCGGGCGTCGCCTGGATGACATCGAACGCGTGGGCGAGGATGGTCGTTCCTTCTTGCGCGACAGATAGGATGCGAACGCTGGCTCGTTTGACGGGCAGGTGTTTGATTTTGGTAGCCTTCCGACTTCGAACTTCGAAGATCACGCGGAAGGACACCCTCGAAAGTGCGGAAAATCCTGACGGTTACCAGCCTCACTGCTTGTTTTGCCGTCATGGGACCAGTGGCGACTATGGATGCTGAGGTGGCATCCCCGAAGGCTGCCACGACGGCAGGAGTCGTGCTGGTAGCCCCGAAAGCCGCCCAGAGCAACGGCTGCATCATGATATGAGCGGCCCGCCGGGGTGACTGTGCGGCCACCCCGGCCCAGGGCCCTCCCCGCCCCTCAGGGCCGGCGGCCGAAGAACTCCACCTCCGCCAAGGCGACCCGGCGGTCCTCCCCCGTGCCGTACGCCGAGTCCACGGTGAGCCGCGCCCGTACCGTGTCCGTGCCCCGCAAGTCGAAGGTCTGCTCGCCCGCCTGGTCGCGCAGGCGGAGAGTCCGAGTCGTCAACTCGCCGTCCTGCGACGTCAGCTGGACGGTGATCCGCGCCGGGCGGGCCTGAGTGAGGAATTCGTCCTTGCGGGCCGAGGTACCCGAGAACACCAGCAGCTTCAGCAGCCGCACCGGCTCGGTGAAGTCGCACTCCAGGAACTCGCCGATGCCTTCCCCGGTCTCCTTTGGCGCCCAGAATCGGTTGTTATAGCCGTCTATGGCAGCACCCGCGGGGTGACCCGACTGCGCGCTGGACGCCCGGCACTCCGCAGGCGGTACAGACTCGGGCTTCCCCGTCTCCTCCTTCGCGAGCCCGAACAGGCCCGACATGTGCGGCAGCGCGAACCAGATACCCACCGCCAGCAGGATCAGCACGATCGGGAGCCCGACCCGTGGCCTGCGCCATCCCCGCCCCGGCCGGGTGCCGGCGACGGGGGACTGCCGGGGGCCGCGGTTGAGGATTCGCCGCCACCAGGGTGGGCGGATCGCCGGGGGCGGGCCCGGGTCCAGGAGGAGGGCGCAGCGGACGCAGAGGGTGCGGTCCGGGGTGTTCTCCGTGCGGCAGTGGGGGCACACGATCGGCGGCCCGGTGACGGTGGGCGCCGTCGCCGGCTCGGTGTCGGGCACATCGGGGAACGCGTCGGGTCCCGGAGCGGGCTGGTCCGCGTCCTCACCCGGGCGGCGCGGCGCGGCAGCGGTCGTCGCGGGTACGGGGGTGGGCTCGGCGGGCACGGACGGTTCCCGCACCGACGGTTCCGGCGCAGGAGGATCCGGCACGGACGGCTCCGATGGTGCCGGCGTCCGTTCCCCCGGCTCCCACGCCAGGAACGCCTCGCACGAAGCGCAGAACTCCCGCCCCGGCGCGTTCCGGTGGCCGCACGTCTCGCAGATCACTCCGCACCACCTCCGGCACCCGCCGACAACAATTCCAGCGTGAATCCGACATGCGCCGGGATCTCCGTGGCGATCAGTTCCTCCAGCCGCACCCGGTCGAACGGCCGGCCCGCACCTGCCCTGAGCCGGATCGTCACCCATGGGACGGCCTCACCCGGCAGCGGAGTGTTGGGAGTTGTCGACCAAATGGCGCCACCGCTCTCGACGATCTCCGGCTCCGTCCCTCCGGTCTCCAGCCGAAGTGCCTCCGCCAGTCCACCGACCGTCCCGCGCCGCGCGTGCCTGGCCACGGCCCCGCGTATCTCGGCCCGCCGTTGGTCGGCGGGGCTGTCCTCGTGCGGCTCCACCGCCACCCAACCCGCCAGCCACTCCAGGAAGTCGTCGGGGGCGCTGCGGTGGTCCAGATACGCGGGCACGTTGTCGATCGTGAGCAGGACCGGGGCGAGCACGTCGTCCAGCGCCGCGAGGAAGCGCCGCAGGAAGTCCTGTTCCAGGTAGAGGGCGGGCAGTTGCTCGATCAGGGGATGCGGGGTCGGCAGGCCGGGAACGTCGGCACGCATCGGGTCAGGCTCCTCTCACCCGGATCTCACCCGGAGTTGGTGTTCATAGCTGAAGACGAGCGCGTGCCGGTCCAGCTGGATCTTCGTGGTCGCGTCGGTGCGTTCCCCGGTGACCGGGTCGGCGCGGTAGAGCCGTACGTCCTCCACCAGGTCCACCCCGGGCACCCGTTGGAGCACGGCGAACGCCTCGCCCGACTGCACCGGCCTGCCGAACGGCCAGCCCTGTCCGCCCGGCCCGCCGGTGAGCGGGTTGAAGTACCCGTACAGGGCGGCCAGTGCCGTCTCGCGCACCTTCTCGGCGACCGCCCCGCGCTCGGTCTGGACCGAAGCGACGACGGTGACGCCCTGGTAGAACGGCGGCTCGACCGCCAGCCGGGTGCCGATCGGCCGCCGCGCGTCCAGATGGTCCTTGATCAGAGCGAGCGTCTGTGCGGGCGGGACGAGTTCGTCGAACTCGATCCGGCCCTGCTCGTCCCCGCGCCCGGCGGGCACGATGAGCAGCCGCACCCCGCCCGCGTCCGAACCGTCGTCCGCACCGGCCCGGATGCAGTGCACGCGCGCCGCGTCCGGTGCGATCTCGCGCGCCAGGAGTTCGTAGTCGTGCGGCACCACCGCCCGGTGCAGCGTGCGCAGTGTCATCGGTCCGCGCACCCGCGCGCTGCCGACGCTCTCGCCGTCGACCCCACCGAGCGCCGGCCGGCGGTTCTCGACCCTGGCCACGTACGGGATCGCGCCGCGCAGGACCCGCAGCGTGGAGCGGGCGACGTTGCCGCGCAGCCCGCCGCCGGTGCGGTAGGACCGCACCCGGACGGTGGCGCCCTTCGCGGGGACCGCGCCGTAGTAGCGGATTCCGCCGTCCCGTTCACGTACGGCGGGACCGAACTCGACCCGCCCGGAGTTCGCGTCCAGGGTGACGTGCCGGTCCTCGGGCCCCGAGTGCGCGAAGTCGTCCACACGGGTCCACCGCTCAGCGTCCGCGCCCGACCCGGGACCGGTCACCTCGACCACGAACTCACCGGGTACGACGGGCGGCCGGGACAGCCCGAACGCCTGGCCGGGCACCCCCTCCGCCTGCCCGAGCACCTCGTCGGTGACGGTCTCCGCGTGCTCGGCCGGGACGGTCGCGCCGATCGTGAACGCGGTGACCCCGCGGACCACCGGCGGCGCCAGGTACGTCGGCTGGCCCGGCTCCGCGGCGATCAGACGGCACCGCACCCAGCCCCCGGTACGCCGTACAACCGCGGCCGGGGCGTGGGCCTTCGGCAGATGCAGGATCAGCTCGCCCGACCGGTTGAAGCCCCCGGTGTCGTCCTTCTCGATCTCGCAGACCGTCCAGGCCGCACCGTCCCACGCCTCCCAGAGCACCGGCGGCCGGCGCGGATCGACGCCGACGCCCTCCACCGTGCAGTCCAGCCGCAGGACGAGAACGCCCGCCGGTACGGCGGCCGACAGGCCCACATACAGGCAGTCGCCGACCGTCGGCGTGGCCCCGAAACAGGGCACGTCCCGGCCGAGCGCCAGCTCCTCGGTTCGGTCGGCCGCCTCCCCGGAGGACGGCCAGGTGGCGAGATGGGCGTAGGCGCACGGCACGATCGACAGGGGTTCGGAGGTCGTGAAGACGACCGCCTCCTCCGTCTCCGTACGGACCGTGGCGATCTCCGTCCCCGCCCGGACCACCACCGGGTCCGGGCGCGGCGCGGAGAGCCGGAACGTCACGTCGGTGTGCGCGGCCGTGGGCGGGTGGAGCCGTACGCCGATGAGATCGAGGAAGGCCAGATAGTTCTTCTCGGGTACCCGGTTCACCCGGTAGACGAGCTGGTCGACCATGGACGCGAACGCCTCGATCAGCGTCACACCGGGATCAGAGACATTGTGGTCGGTCCACTCCGGGCAGCGCTGCTGCACCCGGCGTTTGGCCTCGTCCACCAGGCCCTGGAAAGTGCGGTCGTCCAGATGCGGACCGGGCAGCGTCACGCGCCCGCCTCCTCGTCGTCGGCCGGTTCCTCGGCGTGCTGCGGGATCACATAGAAGGGGAAGACGAGATTGCGGGGGTCGTTCGCGCCCCGGACGGTGTAGCCGATGTCGATATAAAGCACCCCGTTGTCGGCTTCGTCGAACCGGACGACGACCTCGGTGACATCGATCCGGGGCTCCCAGCGCTCCAGCGCCAGCCGTACCTCGTACGCGAGTTGGCCGGCCGTGCCCGCGTCGGCGGGGGCGAACACGTAGTCGTTGATGGCGCAGCCGAACTCCGGGCGCATCGGCCGCTCGCCCGGCGAGGTCGCCAGAATCAGCCGGATCGACTCCTCCAGCGCGTGCCGGCCACGCACCAGGGCGATGGACCCGGTGGCGTCCGTACGCGGCGGGAACGCCCAGCCCGCACCGATGAATTGCTGTCCCATACGGCGCGCTCACCCGCCGATCAGTACGGTCGCGCAGCCCGACACCACCGGTGAGCCGCACCCCGCCAGATCGCCGGCGCGGGCGGCCGGGCTGCCGCCGATCAGCACGCTCGAACTGCCCGGCGGCGCGATCGTCGACGGCGGGTGGGCGGCGGGCGACGCGCAGTTGTGCGCGGTGCCGACCGTCGCGGCGGGCTTCCCGCCGATCAGCACGGACGGCACGCCGGGCGGTCCGACCGTGCCGGGGTGCCCGGTGGGGTCGCCGACCCTCGCTGCCGCGGCTGCTGCTGCCGACATGCGGTCCACTCCTGTTCGTTGCCTTCTTTGCCTTTGTTGCCTGCGTTTCCTGACGTCGCGTCAGTTGAGCTTGATCATGGGGGCGTTGACGGACACCGAGCCGCCGCTCTTGATGTCCGTGCGCCGTGTGCCGTCCACCGTGACCTGGCTGCCGCGCACCTCCACCGAACCGCTGCTGGAGAGCGCGACCTTGCCGTTCCCGCCGTCGACCTCGACACCGCCGCGAGAGGTCAACGTGACTCTGTCCCCGGTGAGTTCGAGTGCTCCGCGGCCGGCGTCCAGCGCGACGCCGCCCGCCGCCTTGATGGAGACCCGCTCCTTGGCCTCGATCGTCACGCTGCCGTCGCTGTTGATGACGACGGCGGTGCTCGTGCGGTCGAGGTCGATCGTCAACTTCCCGTCTCCGGTGCGGAGCCGTACGCCCTGCGGGCCGTTCGCCGCGTCCAGCAGCTCCAGTTGGTTTCCGCTCCGGGACGCGAAGGCGCGCCGGTTCACGGCGCCGCTGGTCGGGTCGACCAGCTCACCGCCACCGCTCGGGGGGCCGGACGCGCTGGACGCGCCGGGAGCGCCGGACACACCCGGAGCGCCCGGCGCGGAACCGCCGCCACCCGAAGCCGCGCCCCCGGCCCCGTCCCCTCCGCCACCGCCGGGTCTGTCCTTCCCGTTGTAAAGCCCAGCCAGTACGAACGGTCTGTCCAGATGCCCGTGCTCGAAGCCGACCAGCACCTCGTCCCCGACCTCCGGGATGAACGCCTCGCCCCCACCCGTCCCGCCCGACTGAGCGGTACGCGCCCAGTCGCTCGCGTACTCGTCCGACAGCCAAGGGAAGCGGACCTTCACCCGCCCCGACCCCTCCGGATCCTGTGTGTCCGTCACCGTCCCGCTGACCAGCCCCGCACACCGCCCGCCCCCAGCCGCACCACCGGATCCCGGACCGCCGCCGGTCAGCCCGAATAGCGAACGCTCCTGCTGCCCCGAGACCGTGATCCACGTCTCGTACCCGCGTACGGCGTCGAAGACATGGCGCGACGATGTGACGGTGTACCGGCCCTCGAACGGCGCGCCCACCGCGTTCAACGCCACCGCGCTGCCCGCCCGGACCGCCGGATTCCCGCGGATCACCGCCTCCAGCTCCGCGAACGACCCGGCGATCCGCTCCGCCAGGGCCTTGGCCGCCTGGTCCACCTGGGCCTGCGTCCCGTACGCCGCGTCCGTCACCACGAACCGCGCCTCGCCGAACGGGGCGGACACCTCCGCCGCCGTCACCCCCAGCTCCAGCGTCGACGACGCCCCCGCCGGGGCCTTGCCCACCAGCGGTTCCTTGGCCTGGACGTCCCAGCCGCGCACCTCCACCTCCGAGACCTGCTCGGCGGCGGACACCCCGGCCCGGCAGCGCAGCAGATTGCCGCCCAGCTCCAGCACGAGGGGATCGCGGTCCGCGCGCGCCGAACCGTCCGGCGCCGAACTCGCCTCCGCGGGCCGGGTGATGTGCAGCGCCCCCTCGCGCACGTACGCCTGGGCACCCGCCTCCTCGGCGAGCCCGCGCACGAACTCCCAGTCGGTCAGGTTGGGTTGGGCGATGTGTTCGAGTACGGGCCCGGCGACGTCCACCGTCCCCGGCTTCAGCCCGGCGCGCTGGGCGACCTGACCGCAGATGTCGGCGAGCGTCATGTTCTGGTAGCTGGCGACCCGCCGTCCCCGGAACAGCCGGTGCGACTCGTCCAGCCCCCGTACGACGGTGAACGTGCCCGTCTCGTCCAGCTCCACCTCCAAGGCGGTGACCACACCGTCGAGCAGCGGTTTCGGCGCCGAGTCCCCGCCCGCGCGGGCCAGCAGCCGGGCCTCGCCGCCGATCTTCAGGCCCGTCTGCTCCAGCAGCATCCGGTCGGGGTCCCGGAAGCGCAGCAGGAACAGGTCGGGCAGCGTACGGCTGTCGTCCACATATCCCTCGACCAGGGTGTTCGCGAACTTCGCCGGGAGCGGTGTGCCGCCGAACTCGACCACCAGCGCGGTGGCGACGCCCTGTTGGGACATCAGCCCCGCCTCCCGAGGGCCGGTGGGACGACGATGCCGGCGTCGTATCCGCCCCGGTCGCGGTCCGTACCGTCCTGGAGCCGGTTCAGCTCGTCCAGGGCAGGCAGCAGGAGCTGTGTGCCGGGGGCGAGGCGCATCGGGTCGTCTATGCCGTTGGCCTCGGCGATCACACGCCAGGCGGCGGCGTCTCCGTACTCCCGGTGGGCCAGCGACGGCAGCGAGTCCCCGGCGTCGACGCGGTGCACGCGGCGGGCGGCCAGCGCGCCTGAGGTCGGGTTCTGCCCCGGAGTCTCCCCGCTGATCTCCTCCATCGTGACCTGGCAGACCGCCCGGATCGGCACCCCGGAGGTGGTGAACAGCGTGTATTTCGCGGCCACTTGGCTGACGTAGCCGGGAAATCCCGTGAGTCCGCCCCAGTGGAAGACCACCCATGGCGGCGACGCCCGCTGCTGTTGCCGCGTCTCGCTCGTCGGCACGCAGCACGCGAAGAGCTGTTCCACCGATGTCACCACGCGGGTGTCCTGGGTGTCGCTGGCGTCGAAGAACATCTCGACGGTGAGCTTGCTGGGCTGCGAGCCCTGGTACTCCGGCGGGCCCGAACTCTTCGCGCCCTTGGCCGGAGTCCGCTTCCAGGACGCGGCCTTGGTGAGGCTCAACTCCTTCGGGTTGAACTGGAAGTCGATCCGCCCGCACGGACCGCCCGGTGTGAGACCGCCACCGGTGGGCGGCGTGCGCAGCTCCAGATAGGCGTGCTCCAGCTTGGGCCGGGCCGATCCGCCCTTCGCGGCCGAGGCCACCCCGGACGTACCGGCGGCGCTGAAAGCGATGGGTCCCGCACCGCTCATGCCGCTCAGCCCTCCATCACATAGCCGTGATGGGCGATCTCGATCGTCTCCATCGCGACCTTCGGCGACTCGGGCGTGAACGAGGGCCCGGTCCACCGGACGGGTACGACCTCAAGCAACCCCCACTGGGCCACCTTCCGCCCGTCACCGGTGCGCGCCTCGATGTGCGCGGTCTTGCGGCTGAACCCGGTCGTCATGGTGGCGAACCAGCGCGCCACCTTCTCGGTCTCGCGGGTGAGCGGCCGTGACAGCTTCACGTTGGAGTACTTCAGTCGGGTCGGCAGCTGCCACACATGCCCGTTGTTGCCGCCCTCCTCGCGGGTTTCGAGCACCACTTCGCAGCCCAGGCCGTCACAGGTGTTGAACGATCCGAGTTCGATGTCGTCGATCGTCACGACGAAGCAGACGCTGACGGCGGGATCGCTTTCCGGGGCGGTGGCCATGACACGTACCTCTCGGTGGCGGGTGCTTCAGTGGCGGGCGGTTCAGTGGCGGGTGTTGATGAGGAATCCGGCGCGTTCGCGTTCCAGCCGGAGGTCGGCCTTGAGGAGCCGGCTGAGGGGTGCGTACAGCGCGCGGACGAGTTCGTCGGTGACGGTGGGGGCGGCGGCTTGGCCGGGGGCGGTGGTGGCCCCGGCGGTGGTGGCGCGGGGTTGGGGGTCGGACGCGGGCTCGGGCTCCTGCTCCGGGTCGCTGTCCGGCGCGGGCTCGGGTGGCGGTGGTTCCTCGCCGAGTTCGGCGTCTCGCTGGACGACGGGCTGCGCGATGCCGGCGGCCGACGAGGAGCCGAAGACGACGCTCCCGTCGGGCATTCGCTGGGCGACTCCGGCGGCCACGGCGAAGGCACCGGCGGTGGGAATCCCGGCGCCACCGCCGGTACGCGCCACGGACCGCGGCATCGGCGGTTCTCCGCGTGGGTGCCGCTGTACGGGGACGGCGGCGGTGGCGGATACGGCAGGGGAAGCGGATCGGGGCGGAGCCGGCTCACGTGCGACGACGGCCGACCGCTGCACGGGCACGGCGGCCGACGCGTTCGGACCGGACGCGGTGGTCCACCGCACAGGCACGGCCGCAGTCGCGGGCGGCGGCGCCGGCTGTGGAGGTTCCCCACCGGCACGCGCGTCACGCGCGTCGCGCTGTACGGCGGTACGGGGGGTCAGCGGCCGGTCACCGAGCAAGGGGACGGTGGGCGTAGGGAGGGGTCGCTGCCCCGCGACGACAACGGACCGCTGAAGAGGCGCACTTGGCGAAGAAGCGTCGCCCCCACCCTCGTGGTCGGACGCCGCACTCACCAACGGGTCGTCGCCGAGCAGCGGAGCGACCGGCGGCGGCACGCCGTCCACTTCGGGAGAGGGCTCGGGCGTCTCCGCCACGACAGGTACTTCGGGCGCTGCGGGCGGACGTACGTCCGGGCCCGGCGCGCCCTCCGGCCTGCCGCTCCCCGGCACGGAGGCCGCGGCCTGCCGCTGCGCCGTCGGCGGCAACCCGGCGAGCGGCGCTCCAAGTCCGGGCGTGCGCCGGGGCGGTGACTCGGGCTCCGGCCCCGACGACGGCTCCGCCGGCTCCTGCGGAGGAGTGGACATGGGTACGAGGGGCCGCTCGCCCACGAGTTGACGTACCGGCAGCTCGGCGACCGCCGACGTACCGGCGGAGGTCATCGCGGAGGACGCGCGCTGTACGGGCACGGCCTCAGGCACGGACACCGAAGCGGGTACAGCGGCAGGCACCGCAGCGGCAGTTGCCATGGCAGGGAGCACCGCGGCAGCGGGCACCGCCAAGCCCGCGGGTGCGCCCTTACCCTCCGACGTCGTCCGCAACGGCATCTCGACGGACCGCTGGGCCGACGGCGCCGGACTGCCCGGCGCGGCACTGGTGATTCCGTGCAGCACTCCGGCAGGCGCGTCAGGACTGACCAGATGCCCGAGCGGCGTACCGAGCGCGGTCGTCTGCCGGGTTGACAACGCCCCTTGAAACCCGGCGGGGTTGATCACGAGGTCCTGTCCGAGGACCGTTCGCTGTATGGGCGCGAGCCGACGCACATCGACGCGGTCGCCCCGATCACCTCGCTCCGGCACGGCGTCAGCGCCGCCCGCCGGGCTCTCCTCGCCCGTCGAACGACCGCCGCGCAACCAGGACATCAGCCCCATGGATCTCCCGTCCCCCCCGCTAGCTCCCGTTGAGACGGGCGACCTGAGCCACGAACCTCAGACGTTCCGGATGTTCCAGGTCCAGCAGGTCGTCCAGTGGCCAGTGGAAGTGATAAGCGAGGTACGCGACTTCCTCGTACAGCAGGTCGGCCGCGTACGTCACGATTCCCCCAGGCGGCCACCGGCGAGATCCACCGTGAACTCCTCCTGGCAGGAAGGGCAGTTGACGGCGGCGCGGGTGTGGCCCTCCGCGTTGATCCGACGGTAGAAGTCCTGGAGGAACGCCAGGTCGGAGGCGAACAGGTCCTCGATGACGCCCGGGTGGATGTCCTCGACGGTGCCGATCCTGGTCACGACCCGGGAGATGAGGACGACCGACAGATACGCGGAGTTCTCCCGCACCCGGTCGTCCCGCAGGGGCACCAGTTCGTCCCGCGCGGTCGCGAGCCGCATCACGCCGTTACGGTGCACGGTGCCCGACTCGTCCACGTACCCACGCGGCAGCTCGAAGCCGAACTCGGTCCGCAGCGGCTCGGGTCGGCGCGTCTGCCCCTGCCCTTGCCCCTGCTGCTGCCCGCCCGCCGGCCCGTGCGCGTCCCGCTCCGGAGCCTGGAAGTGAACGGTGCGGCGCATCAGCCGAGTTCCATGCTCTCGTACGTGATCGCCAGCTTCTCCGTCAGGACCGAGGTGTCACCGGCCTTGAGCGTCCCGATCTCCAGGGACTTCGGCCAGGCGTTGATGAGCGTGTAGCGCTTGATCGGCAGGCCCTCGTAGTCGTAGACGATGACGGCGCCGTTGCGGCGGGCGTTCGTCATACGGCCGAACCGGGAGTCCCTGATCCACTGTTCGAAGCTGTTGTCCTCCGTGAGCCCCCGGGTCACGGTGACCTCGCCGGCCTTGGGGCGGCCGGGCAGCTTCTTGATGGCGTACTTGCCGTCCGCGGTGTTCTGCTTCAGCTCGATGACGTCCTGCTCCATCTTCAGACCGCTGACCTCGGTGATCTGCTTGATGATGACGCTGTCGAATTCGAGGCCGAAGGAATGCCCGACGGAACTGTCGAGATCGGGAAGTGGCACAACAGGCTCCTCACGCCGTGCTCAGAAACGGACCGGGCGGGTCATTCGTCGATCCCGCCGCTGCCGCCGGTCAGTTGGGCGAGCCGGAACACCACGAACTCGGCCGGCTTGACCGGCGCGACCCCGATCTCACAGACGACCTGACCGGCGTCGATGCTCTCGGGCGGGTTCGTCTCCCGGTCGCACTTCACGTAGAACGCCTCTTCCGGTGTGAGCCCGAACAGCGATCCCTTGCGCCATTCGTTCACCAGGAACGCCGAGACGGTACGCCGGACACGCGCCCACAGCGCGTCGTCGTTCGGCTCGAAGACGACCCACTGCGTACCGGCGAGGATCGACTCCTCCAGGTAGTTGAAGAGCCGCCGCACATTCAGATACCGCCAGGCCGGATCAGACGCGAGCGTCCGCGCGCCCCACACCCGGATGCCGCGTCCGGGGAAGGAACGGATGCAGTTCAGCCCGATCGGGTTGAGCAGATCGTGCTCACCCTTGGTGAGTTGGGTCTGGAGCGTGACCGCGCCCCGGACGACCTCGTTCGCCGGGGCCTTGTGCACCCCGCGCGTGTCGTCGTTGCGCGCCCAGACCCCGGCGATGTGCCCGCTCGGCGGTACGAGCGTGGCGCGGCCGGACGCCGGGTCGGCGACGCTGATCCACGGGTAGTAGAGCGTCGCGTACTTCGAGTCGAAGTTCGCCCGGTCCGTACGCCAACTCCGCACCTGCTGCGGCGAGAGCCCCGGCGGCGGGTCCAGAATCGCCACCCGGTCACCCATCAACTCGCAGTGCGATATCAGCCCTTGCTGGACGGCGATCACCGACTCCAGGTCCAGCAGCCCGCGTTGGTAGGCGCTCATCAGGTCGGGGGCGGCGATCATCGTGACCTCCTCGACCGCCTCCAGACCGCCCAGACCCGTCCGGCGGTCGGCGTCGCCGACGTACACCTCGGGGGCGAGCGCACCGGCACCGCCGGCGGCGGGGCCCGCGGGCGCGAGGGCCACGGTCTGCGGCTCGGGCCGGGCGGGGGCGGCGCCGCGCCCCGGGTCGCGTATCTCGATCAGCTCCGACTTGGCGTTGACGCGGGTGGCGACGTTCTCTTTGCTGCGCTTCGTCGTCACGGAGGGGTACGTCTCCGCGACCTGTCCGTCGCGCCGCACGATGAGCTGGAAGGTGTCGGAGGGGGGATCATCGCCCTCGGCCGCGGTGACCTCGACGGTGATCTCACCCGTCACGCCCGGCCTGGGCTTCACGGCGTAGGGCCCGATCTGTACCTCGGCACCCGCCGCCGGCCTGCCGGTCCCGCCGTCGCCCGACTCGTCGCCGACGGAGGTGCCGTCGCCGATCCGTACGACGTAGCAGACGCCGCCTCCGTTGGAGAAGAAGCCGTAGACGGACGAGGCGAGATACGTGCCGTCGACGAAGTCGCCGAAGGTGGTCACGTACTGGGTCCAGTTCGTGATCAGTGTCGGCTCGTCGAACGGCCCCTTCTGGGCGAAGCCGACGAAGGCGGCTATCGAGGTGCCCACCCCTTCGATCGGCCGGGACCCGGACTCGACCTCTTCGACGTAGACGCCGGGGGACAGGTACGACGGCATAAGTGCCTCTCTTCGACGCGCTCCTCGCGCTCCTCGCGCTCCTCGACCGGGGAACGCCGGCCATTCTCGCCACTGCGCCGATCACCCGGAACGGATACTCGGCCGCCCTGCCGTGCACGGACGACTGCCCGAAGAGGCAACGCGACCACTCCCGCCGTGCCGACGAGGTCTGCCCCCACCCCGGTCCGCGCGTCCTGCGCGCGACGGGCGGGGGCCGCACACCCTGACAAGTCACGTCCGGGAAGGCGGCCGGAGGCCGAAGGGGGGCGAACGGATGAAGGCGGTCCCGGAGAAGCCTTCAGCAGCGCCCGCGCGCCACGATGTCCCGCACCGCACGGAGGCGGCACCCCGGTCGCCGGCCCCCGCCCCCGCCCCCGACCGCCGTGGCATCCAGCGGTTGCAGCGAATGGCCGGGAACGCGGCGGTGTCCCGTCTGGTCGCCCAGCGCTACACCGCCCCGGTCAAACCGGCCCCCGCGCAGGCGGCCGGTTTCCGCAAGGTCAAGGCGGATGTGGCGGCGAAGAAGGCACGGGTCGCCACGCACCCGCCGGCGGCCGGTGAGGCGCAGGCGTCGCAAGACGCGGCGGTGGCGCCGCCGGACGACAAGGAAGCCCAGGGCAAGGCCGCGAACGCCGAGAAGATGAACGAGGCGAAGCCCGGCGAGTTCGACAAGAAGGCGTTCGTCGACGCGGTGAACAAGGCGATCGACACGCAGGCGCCGAAGAACCTCGACGAGGCGGACAAGTTCTCCAAGTCGGGCAAGGCGGACCAGGTCAAGGCGGAGGTCGACGGGAAGGTCACGGACGGCAAGGAGTCCTCGGCCAAGGACATCGACACCGCGACGGCGGCCCCGCCGGACACCTCGGCCGCCAAGGAAAAAGAGGTCACCCCCCTCACCCCGGACCAGCCCCCGGCCAACCCGGGCGCCCCGTCGGCGGCGGACGCGATCCCGGCGAAGCAGCCGGCGGCGGTGACGGACTTCTCGGAGGGTCCGGCACAGAACGACCAGGCGATGGCGGACGCGGAAGTCACCGAGGAGCAGTTGGCGAAGGGCAACGAGCCGGAATTCAACGAGGCGCTGGCGGCGAAGAAGACGTCGGAGGCCGACGCGGCAAAGGCCCCGGCGAAGGGGAAAGCGGCGGAGGACCAGCAGTTGGCCGCCGCGAAGGCGGGGGCCGCGGCGTCCGGTACGCAGGCGATGGCGGCGCTGACCGCGAAGCGTGACGCGGCCGGGAAGCAGGTGGACGGCGGCAAGGGCGACACGAAGACGAAGGACGAGAAGAAGCGCGCCGAGGTCACGGCGAAGCTCCAGAAGGTCTACGACGGCACGAAGAAGGACGTCGAGGAGACGCTGTCCGGCCTGGACAAGAAGGTCGACACGGCGTTCACGTCGGGGGAGAAGGCGGCGCGGGACGCGTTCACGGCGGACCACAAGCGCCGGATGAAGAAGTACAAGGACAAGCGTTACTCCGGCCTGATGGGCAAGGGCCGCTGGGTGAAGGACAAGTTCGCGGGGTTGCCCAAGGAGGCGAACGACCTTTACCAGGAGGCCCGCAAGCTCTACGTCTCGAAGATGCAGACGGTCATCTCGTCGGTGGCCGACATCATCGGCGCGGAGCTGGGCCGGGCGAAGGCCCGTATCGCCAAGGGCCGGGCCGAGTTGAAGGCGGAGGTCGACAAACTGCCCGCCGATCTGAAGGCGTTCGGCGAGGAGGCGGCGAAGGACTTCGCGGGCAAGTTCGACGACCTGGAAGCGACGGTCGACGAGAAGTCGGAGCAGCTGGTCCAGGACCTGGCGACGAAGTACACGGCTGCGCTGAACAAGATCGACGAGGAGATCAAGAGGCTCCAGGAGGCGAACCGGGGCCTGATCGACAAGGCGAAGGACGCGATCGTCGGCGCGATCAAGACGATCAACGAGCTGAAGAACCTGCTCCTGGGGATCCTCGCGAAGGCCGCCTCCGCGATCATGAAGATCATCAAGGACCCGATCGGCTTCCTCCGCAACCTGGTCACGGCGGTCGGCGCGGGCCTGAACCTCTTCATCACGAACATCGCGGACCACCTCAAGACGGGTGTCGTGTCCTGGCTGCTGGGCACGGCGGTCAAGGCGGGCCTGGAACTCCCGGCGAGGTTCGACCTCAAGGGCATCATCCAGCTGATCGGCTCCCTGCTGGGCCTGACCTGGGACAACATCCGCACACGCGTGACCCGCAAGGGCGTCCCCGACGAGGCGATGTCGGCGGTCGAGTCGTCGGTCCCGGTGGCCCAGAGCCTGGCCCGCGAGGGCCCGGCGGGCGCGGCGAAGGAGATCCAGGCGGAAACGGGCGACCTGAAGACCACGATCCTCCAGAAGCTCACGAGCTACCTGATCCCCACGGTCCTCATCGCCGGCATCACCTGGATCCTCTCCCTGCTGAACCCGGCGTCGGCCTTCATCAGGGCGGTCAAGGGAATCATCGACATCGTCACGTTCATCGTGACGCAGGGCGCCCAGATCGTGGAGTTCGTGAACGCGGTGCTTGACGCGGTCATCCAAATCGCGAACGGCGGCCAGGCGGGCGTCCCCAAACTGGTCGAGGCGGCCCTGGCGGCCAGCGTCCCACTCCTGATCGGCTTCCTGGCGGCGCTACTGGGCATCGGCGGCCTGGCGAACAAGGTCAGGTCGGTGTTCCAGTCGGTGTCGCGCCCGGTGACTCGTGCCATCGACAAAATAGTCGACTTCATCGCGAAGAAGGGCAAAGCCCTCTGGGGCAAGCTCAAGAGCGACAAGGAAAAGAGAAGTGTTCGGGAATCTGATTCAGTCGGCGAATCGAAGAAGAGTCGAGATGTGAAACAAGAGGCCCGAAGACTGCTGGTCGAGCCGACTTCTTCACCATTTACCCGGCAGGATGAATTGGATGACCTTGTCGCTGGGATCGCTGCTCGGCTACGCCCGAGAGGGTTGAAGTCCCTTCGCGCCGAACCTTCCGCCGGCGACACAGGTGAGATGACCATATATGCGAAGGCCAGCCCGCAGAGCGCAGCAGGGCAAGCGCTCATGCCGAAGATCGACGTGCATCTACCCGCTTATGGGGCCAAATTCTCAGGTGAACTCAAGGATCACTGGTGGGAATCCCAGCTCAGCGAGACCTCGGCTTGGACTGCAAGTGACACGCTCAATGGATTCGAAGCCGAAGCCGTAAATTACCTCAAAGAAGATGCAACCCACAGAAGCCTCCTTGGGTACTTCACGCCGTCCCTGAATGGCGGTGTAACGAGGAGGAAGGGAGCGGATTCCGGGGATTTCAAGCAGTACGCGCTCCATGCCCTGAACCCGAACCCTGCTCATTCTACGCGCTCTGAATTCTATAAGAGAGCCGGCAGGGGGGCGGAAGAGAAGCTAAAAGCGGGCGCCAAGGAAGAGATCAAGGGGAATCCTGAACTCAATTCGAAACTTCTTGGCCTAACCTTCCACGAGGACGGCCAGTACGGTAGGTTCTCGTCCCTACCGGTGCCGAGGCGTGAGGTTGACCCTAAGCTGAAGGCGGAAGCCGGTGGCGGAAGGCTGATCACGTTCCTCAAGAACATGGCAAAATCTCGTCAGTCAGGGGAGGTCAGCCTTGGCGATCTAAAACGCCTTTGGGATGAACCGGGCCTCGGAGAGAATCCTCACCGGAAGTGGCTTAAAGGGGAATTTCGTTCCCTGAAAGATGGGCATCACGAATGGATACCGACCAATCTTATGATCAGGATTCTTGAAGCCGATATGAAGCAAGGCAGCGCGGAGAACTCATACGGCTGGATCCAGCTGCAGCATGACTTGCGTTCACTTACGACCGATGTCATCTGGGAAGTGCGCCTTACGGACAGTGTGGACGTCGTGGCAAGCCACGACATGGACGCGCACGTGGGCGCATTCATGACGGAGGATGGGAATCCCATATATAATGGCCGCGACAAGAAGTGGCACGACAGCCTGCGAGGTTACTTCACCGACTTCATGAGGAACAGTCCGGATGGTAAGCCTGTCGATTTCTTGCAGCAGCTACGGAGGCTGTTGGAAGAAGGGAAACTCATGTGGGACGGAGACACATCTGGGTTCAGTCGGAATCAAAGGAAGCTGAAAATTATGGCGACGTACAAGTCGTTGCATATCGAACCGGATCGAGTGGGGGAAGTCAATCAGCAACGAAAGCCTTTCGACATCGACGAGTTGGGTGCAGCTCAGGAGGTAGCCTTCAATCGCCTCCGTGACACTCTCGACCAGCTCATAGAAACTTACACTACGTGATCTGAGGAAATTGCATGAGCGCCACTATGGATTCCGCTCTTCGCAAGTCACTGGAACGCGCTGTCGGACATGACGCACCTTTCAATGATCATGAATACGAGAATGTGACAGATCTGCACATTCGCTACTCCCGAGATCTTACCGGCTTGGGGAAGTGTGGAAGCCTTCAGGTTCTTACCCTGGTCGCATGCGATCCGGTAGAGCTGAGCCAATTGTCTGGCCTGCGAGTGCTGCGCTCCCTGACGGTCAGGGACAGCGGGATGAGATCACTCACGGGATTTTCTACTTTACCGCTCTTGAGTTGCTACGCACCTCGCAACCTCGTCACTGATCTCACCCCACTGATGAGAGTGTCACGACTCAGAAATCTGGACGTCACTGGGAACCCGCTATCGGAATACTCCTTCAGAAATTTAATCCCTCGACTGACCGATCAAGGGTGTCGCGTACTGGCATCCGATGAACTGGAATGGAAACTCACCCGTCACTTCCATGCGCAGGGAATTCTTGTGTCCTGCTACAGGAAGGGTGAGAACTATCGTCTTTGCCGCCCCGGGTTGCAGCTGACGGATTCGCCGGAGTACGCGCACCCGGTTATCCAGGAGAGTGACGTGGAGTCACTGCTTACCGGAGACCCGCGCAGGGTGCACGAATACTTCGAGGACGGGGGGCTGGTGCCCTTCGCTTGAGTCCGTCTGGCAGCGGCCAGTCAATATCCACTCCGGCCCGACTGTTCACGTACGAGCAACGTCGGGGGTGAGTGCTGTGTTAGCCCTGTACCAGCCCCGGATGCGGCCCGAACTCTGACGCCTGCGTCAGTCGGCCCAGCTTGGTGCTTCCTCTGGATCGCGTGGATCAGCGTCACCGGGGCGCCTGTGTCGGCCGATGTCACCGCTATCGACCGGATGTTGCCGCCCGCCAGCTCGAAGTTGGACGCGCGCAAGTCCAGGTGCAGGTCCGTGCTTCGGGCGGCGTTCCCGGAGCAGGAGGTGCTGTACCGGGTCCGGGACCGGGAAGTTGAACGGTGACCTAAGCGTGAGGCAGCGTTCTCCTAGTCTGTGTATTAGAGTGGGACCATGGGCGACGACGTCAACTACGGGGTCGGTGAAGGCCCCACCGCTAACGTGTCCGTCAGTCTTCACTCGGGCAACATCGCGGCCGTCCGCGCCCGCGTGGGCAAGCGGGGTTTCTCGGCCTACGTGGACGCCGCCGTGCAGCGGCAGATCGAGCGGGACAATCTCGCCGAGCTGACCGCAGCACACGAGGCCGAGCACGGAGCCTTCAGTGATGCCGAGATCGATGCCGCCCGCGCCCTCCTGCGTGGAGACGCCGACGGCGGAGTGGGGAACGCGGCGTGACGAGTCGGTCGGGAACGCTCGTGCTGGACAGCGAGGGGCTTTCCAAGGTGGTGGCCGACGACCGTGAGGTCATGGCCCTGGTGCGTGGTGCCGAGAAGGAGGACATGAGGGTCGTGACCAGCGTCCTCACCCTCATCGAGGCGCATCACTCACGGGTGAAATCCGCTCGGTTCAACTGGGCTGTTTCCCGGCTCAACGTAGAACCCGTTACAGAGGAGATCGGTCGTACGGCGATGGCGTTACTCGTTGACGCGGGCCTTCATGGGCACAAGTACGCGATCGACTCCGTGGTCGCCGCCACCGCGCTCCATGCTCCGAAGCCGGCCATCGTTGTCACCTCCGACCCGGAAGACCTGGCCATGCTCTGCGGGGACCGGGTCCGTATCGTCAAAGTCTGAAGCACGCAGGCGCCCTCACCCCTGCACCAGCCCCAGATACGGCCCGAACTCCGACGCCAGCGTCAACCGGCCCAGTTTTTGGTACTCCCTCTGGGTCGCGTGGATCAGCGTCTCCATCGTCACCGGGGTGGCCGTCTCCGCCGACAGGTACGCCGACGTCACCGCTATCGAGCGGATGTTGCCTCCCGCGAGCTCGAAGTTGGACGCGCAGAAGTTCAGGTCCAGGTCCGTGCCCCGCGGCAGCAGGGGGCCCAGGCAGCGTTCCCACAGCAGGAGGCGCTCCGCCGGGTCTGGGAGCGGGAAGTCGACTACCAGGTCCAGGCGGCGGGTGAACGCGTCGTCCAGGTTGGCGCGGAGGTTCGTCGCCAGGATCGCCAGGCCGTCGAAGGACTCCATCCGTTGGAGCAGGTACGCGCTCTCCACGTTCGCGTAGCGGTCGTGCGCGTCCTTCACGTCGGAGCGTTTGCCGAAGATCGCGTCCGCCTCGTCGAACAGCAGCACGCCGTTCACTCCCGCCGCCTCCGTGAAGATGCGTTCGAGGTTCTTCTCGGTCTCGCCCACGTACTTGTCGATCACCGTCGCCAGATCCACCGTGTAGAGATCCAGGCCCAGATCCGCCGCGATCACCTCCGCCGACATCGTCTTGCCCGTGCCCGAGTCGCCCGCGAACAGGGCCGATACGCCCCGGCCCCTGCCGCCTCCCGGGCGCATGCCCCATTCGCCCAGCACCTGGTCACGGTGGCGGGCGCGGGCCGTGAGTTCGCGGAGTTGGGCCCGGGTGCCGGCGGGGAGGACCAGGTCGTCCCAGGTCACCGTGGGTTCGATACGGCGCGCCAGGCGGTCCAGGCCCGCCGCGTTCTGGGCGCGGGCACCCTGGCGTACATGGTCGGGGGTGAGCCCACCCGCCAGGTGCGCCGTCTGGGCCGCGCTGCGCGCCGCGCCCGTGACCTGTTCCGGCGTGAGGAGGAAGGGAGCGAGCAGACGGCTCGCGTCGATCGCGGGCGGGAGCGCGGCCCCGGCCCACTGTTCGTACGCGTCCGTCCACAAGGCACCCCGCGCCGACGGTTCCACCCGGGGTGCGTGCAGGAGCAGTGGGGGAGAGGTGGACCACGAGGCGTCCCAAGGGGCCCTGCCCACCAGGATCGTCGGCACCTGAGTGGCCGTCAGCAGGCGTAGCAGAGAAGGGTGTTCGCGGAACACGGCGTCCAGCGGGGCGCACACCAACCCGGCCCCGCTCAGCCGCGCCTCCCGCACCAGCGCACGTACCGCGTCCGCCGGCGCCGGATCCTCCGCCAGCCGTGCCAGGTCCAGGCCCAGCACACCGAGGCCGGCGCCAGTCAGCGCGGACGCCGCCAGGGCCGTACCCGCGCCGCCCTGGTCCTCGCGGAGATAGGCCAGTTGGACCCCGTCCGCCAACACCCCGGCGAGCGGGGCCGGGTCGCCGACTCCACGTACCGCGTGCCACGGGGCCAGCAGATCCGCCAGCCGCGGATCCGGGGTGTCGTCGCCCAGCAGATGCGCCGTCACCCGGTCCGGCACCCGCAACGCCCGGCTCAGGAAAGGACGTTCCAGGTCCTCGACCAGGAGCAGTCCACCCGCCCGCAACGGGGAACGGGCAGCCAGCCGAGCACGGGCCGCCTGGTCCGCCGGGGACGAACCGCACAGACCCAGGGCCAGGCCGGCGGACGGACGGCGGCGGGTCACGTCATCGTTCAAGTAGCCGTAGAACGCCTCGAACCGGTCGTCCAGATCCGGTACGAGCGCGATCAGCAGGATCTCGACGTCCAGCGCGGTCAGGCCGAACTCCGCCGCCAGCGTGGTGAGCCGGGAATCCGGAGGGTCGGCCACCAACTGCTCGTCAGGAGGCGGGAACGACCGGGCGCCCTCCTCGTCGAGCAGTCTCGCGACGTTCTCCTCCGTCAGATACAGACCGCGGAACGCGTCGTCCGGGTCCGGGTCGACGCGCTGCCGCGCCTCGACCGCCCGGCGTACGCGCTGCTCCACCGCGACCGCCCGCGCGAGCAGATGCCGCAAGCTCCTCACCCGGGCTCCCGGCGCGGACGGCCGGGCCGCGACCCGTACACCGGTTGCCCCAGCGTCTCGGCCGAGTCCCGCGCGGGCGCGTCCCCGAACCGCGCCTGAAGCCCCTCGTCACCCACCGGCGGGCCCGCCTTGTAGACCGGCGATGACGTCACCGGCACGCTGATCACCAGATCCAGCGAAGGCTTCAACTCCCCGCCCAGCGCGCTCCACACGTCCGCGAACGACCGGTCCTCCGGCGGCGGCAGCGCGATCGACACCGGTACCGCCGCCCCGATCTCCGCCAGGGACCCCGTCAGCCGTTCCGGCGGCAGCGCCTCGTACCGCAGCAGACACGCCAACAGCGATGACAGCAGCCGGTGTTCGTCCTCCGGGCGCTTCGTCCACGCCGTGATCAGGTACGACAGCTTGAAGAAGCGCGGCGGGCGGCGGCGTGCGACGATCGCGCCGCGTTCGTCGTACTCGTTGTGCAGACCACGCTCCCGCCGGCGCATGTCCTCGCGGATGTCGTAGAGATAGAGGTTGACCATCGGCGAATTGACCTTCGCGGCCCACTCCCTCGTCGGCGCGTCGAAGACCACCGCGATCTGGCCGCCTTCGAGGACCTCCGCCCGGATCAGGCTCCGCAGGACGTCGTCCACCTCATGGATCACCCGGACACCCGCCCCATCACGAGCGGCCCGCGAAGTCCGGTGGCTGGAGGTTGCGTTGGACCACCAGGACCGGTTTCTGAAGCCTGGGTAGATCGGATGCGTCCGCCCGCAGCACCCGTGGACCCAGCGTGTCCTTGCGCAGCACCAGCATCTGCACCTCGAAGGTGCCGTCACGGCCCACCCGTACGCCGGACCTGTCGGCCGTGATGCCGAGAGACCAGGTCAGGCGCACGGTCTCGCCCGGCGGATAGTCCTTGCCCCGTGCCAGCACCGGCTGGCCCGGCTTGGCGACGAGCGGGGTCACCTCCAGCGACGGCTTCAGGACGCGCAGCCGGCCGGTGTCCCGGTTGTCGGCCGTACGGCGGTCGGGAAGCGTGCCGCGCACGGTGGCCCGTACGTCGCCGTTGATCGCCGCGCGGTACGTCGCCGTCTGCGCCACCTCGATGCGGCCCCCGGCGGGGATCGTGCACGGCCGGGCGGCCGTACAGCGGTTGAGGGCCGGCAGAGTGCGATCGCCCGCCCGGGACGGCGACGGCCAACTCGCCGTGAGTACGACGCCGGTCGCCGTGTCGGGCCCCGCGTTGGTGACCGTGAACCGGGCGCGGGCAGGGTGGCCGACGTACGTACGGTCCGGGCTGACGTCGATCCGTACCGCGATGTCCGACGACGGCGGTACAGGGGGTTCGAGCACCTCGAACCGCGCCGTGTCCGTACCGGAGTTGCCGGCCGAGTCCGTGGCCGAGCAGGTGACCGTGGTCGTACCGACCGGGAAGAGCGCGCCCGACGCGGGATCGCACGTCACCGGCAGCTCGCCGTCCTGGGCGTCCGTGGCCGAGGCGGTGTATCTGATCCGCGCCCCGTCGTCGTCCTCCGCCCTGACCGTGCGGTCGTCCACAGTGACGACCGGGTCGTTGACGTCGTTCACGGTGATGCTGATCTTCTGCTGGAAGTCCGGATCGGGTACGGCGGCGGGGCCGATCTCCGCCATCCCCGGTACCTGCGCGCCCAGTTGGAGGAACTGCACCGTGCAGGTCAGGGTCGTGCCCTGGGGTGCGTCGGCCGACACGTCGACGTTCTCGGTGAATTGGGCGGTTCCGCCGCTGGTGAGTTCTCTCGTCGGCGGGTCCAGGGTGACGCTCAGACGCGGGTCGCAGTCGCGGAGTTCATGACCAACGGTGGTGGGCAGATTGTCGAAGCCGTCCATGATCGCCTCGGCCGTCTCGTCCGGCTGGATGCCTTCCAGCAGCCGGCCGCCGGTGGCGTTGATGATCCGGGTGGCCTGGCCGGGGGTGGTCGGCGGGTCCTCGATCTGGTCCGGGAAGTCAGGGTTGTTGGCGTTCCCGTTGCCGTTCAGGCCGTCCCCGAGATTGCTGTCCACCTCGATGCCGATCACCCGGACCCCGTTGTCCTGAAGGTCGGCGATCGTGTCGTCGATGGTGTGGCCGTCGCTCGGCGCGTGGCTGGAGGAATCGCTGACCAGGACGACGACAGGGCTCGCGCCCTCACGGAACACCGTCTTGCCGTCAGCGCCGTTGGCGATCTCCCACAGCCCGTTGATCCAGTCCTCCGACGGACCCATGCTGAACCCGCCGAGGTCCGTCTCCAGATTGTTGACACCTGTCTGCACCAGAGCGATGTCGTCCGTCAGCTCCTGGAGCACCTCGAACCCCGCGTTCGGTTCGTCCACCTCCTGGTCGCCGAACGTGGCGACCGCGAAACGTGAATCGGGCTCCTCGGCCAGGATCTTCTCGGTGATGTCGGGCAGATTGTCCTGGACGCTCGTGATCGGCACCTCCATGCTGCCCGTGCCGTCCACCAGCAGCACCACATCCGGTCTCGGCGGGATCGCGGGAGTCCGCACCTGCTTGGTCACACCCGTCGAACCGCCCGGGTCCAGCGCCTCGTCGAGTGTGGCCGGCGTGACCCACGGGACGGGGGGTACGGGAACGGCCGCCGCCCTCCCCGGGCCGCTCCCCGTCGCCGACACCGCCGACGCGGGGACGAGACCGGTGGCCAGCAGGAGCAGGACGAGCGCCGCGGCGCGCGGGGCGCCGCCGTGCCTGGTCCACCCGCGCGACCGCTCTCCCGGCTGAAACCACCGCACAGTCTTCCTCCCCGTCCCCTACGGCCCCGTCCCCGGACACGCCGCGCTTCGGGGCGTGTCCGGGCGTCGGCGCGTCGCCGCGCCCCGCGTACGGTCCCGTACAACTCCCCTACACACAGCGGAAGTCGAGCCACTTCAGCGGGAAGCCGCAGCTGCCCTTTGGGGCAATCCGCCGAGAGGCGAACGGAGATCAGATAAGACCCTGGCGCAGCGCGTACGCCACCGCGTGCGAGCGATTGCGCAATTGCAGCCGGGTCATCACGGAATGCAGCACGTTCTTGATCGTGCGTTCGGAGTAGGCCAGCTTCGTCGCGATGTCAGCGGTGTCATAGCCCTCGGCGACCAGCCGCAGCACGTCCACCTCACGCGCCGCCAGACCGGTGAAGTGCAGCCCGCGCGGCCCGAGCACCTGACCCTGCAGTCTGCCGACCTCTTCGAGGAGACGTCCGAGCAGGTCGGAGGGGAGATGCCCCTCGCCACGCGCCACCGTCCCGATGACGTGCACCAGATGCTCCGGTGTCGACTCCGAGCGTCTGACCACCCCGGCGACGCCGCACTCCGCCGCGCTCACCAGCTTCTGCTCGTCGATGTCCGTCGTGACCAGAACGGTGCGGCAGGCGGTGGTGCGCTGGATGTGCCGCAGCGTGCGCAGCGCGTCCTCGTCGATCGTGTCCACGACGATGACCACCACCTGCGGAGAGACGTCGTCGTCCCACTCCATGACACTGACCTCGGGACGGGCCCTCAACTGACTGGCCACGCCCGCCTGGGATATCGGATCTTGAGCCCGTAAAGCGACAGTGGTGCGCTCCATGCGAATGCTCCCCCTGGGCAACAGCCGGAAGCGTCACAGGAAGACACAGGCCTCACAGCTGTAATGGGTCGCCCCATCCGTTGTGAGGCGGTCTGAAGATTCCCGTGTTACCCGACAAGGAAACTGAAAGGTTGCCACGGGCAGCGAATCTGCCCGAAAGTGTTCCTTCGCGGCCGATGTCCTACCGGATCATCGACTCTACGGTCCGCGGTATGAGTCTCACCGCAAGCCTCGACGAATCGTCCGTCGCCGCCGAACCGGGCGAGGAGACGGCCCTTCCCCTGCGGGTCCTCAACTCCGGTTCGACCGTTGAGGAATACCGCTTCGAGGTGGTCGGCGCGTGCGCCGCCTGGTCGGCGGTGGAGCCCGCTGTCCTGTCCCTGTACCCCGGTGACTCCGGGACCGTGTCGCTCCTGCTGCGCCCGCCCCGCGACTCGACGGTACCGGCGGGCGAGACGCCGTTCGGCGTCCGGGTGGTGCCGGCCGGTGACCGGAGTGGGACGGTCGTGCCCGAAGGGCGGGTGACCGTCCTGCCGTTCACGGAGACGACGGCCGAGCTGGTCCCGCGCAGCTCGCACGGCTCACGGAACGGACGGCACCGGTTCGCCGTCGACAACCGGGGCAACACACCCGTCACCGTACGGCTCGGGGCCCGGCCCGGTACCGAGCTGGTACGGGTGGACTTCGCCGCTCCCGAACTCCGGATCGAGCCGGGCCGCGCCGAGTTCGCGAAAACGCGCGCACGGCCCGCCAAGCGGATGTGGCGGGGCGCCCCGGTCACGCACCCCTTCCAGGTCTCCGCGGCCCCGCAGCCGGTGGTCGAGGGGGAGGAAGCCCCTGAGCCCGTCCTGGTGGACGGCTCCTACCAGCAGGAACCCATCCTGCCGAGCTGGCTGCCCCGGGCACTCGTCGTCGCGGCTGTCGTGCTGATCGCGCTGGTCGGCCTCTGGTACGCGCTGCTGCGTCCGGCGGTGAAGTCGGCGGCCCGGGAGGCGGTCACGCCGGAGGCCGTACGGTCGGCGGTCGAGGCCGACCCGAGCCGGTCGGCGGACGGCGGGGACCCGGGCGGAGCGGACTCGGCGGGCGGCGACTCCGCGGGTGCGGGCACGGACGGCGGGACACCGGGGGCCAGCACCTCACCGAGCCCCAGCCCCTCGGCGGACGACGCCGCGGCGAACGCCCCGACCAGCGCGCAGGTACGGGTCAGCGACGCGGTGGGTGGCGGCGCGAACAGCGGGACGGCCCTGCGGGTACCCGCGGGACAGACCTTCCAGCTCACGGACATCGTGGTGCAGAACCCGCAGGGTGACGCGGGGACGGTCGTCGTCTCGGCCGGGCCCGAGACCCGGGTGCTGAGCCTCGGGCTGGAGAACTTCCGTGACTCCGACTACCACTTCGTGACCCCGATCGTGGTGCCTGCGGGCGGCACGGTCACCATGACCATCGACTGCCGGAGGGTCGGCCGGCCGGTGGGAGCGCCGGCGCCCTCACGGTGCACGGAGTCGCTCTTCCTGGGCGGGACGATGAAGCCGGCAGCCGGAGGCTGAGGGGGGCGGGCGGGGGACGGTCCGGCGCGCGATCAGGCCGGCGCCTCGTCCTCCTCCTCCGGGCTCTTCGACTCGGCCCGCTGGACGAACGAGCCCTGGACGTCCGCCGGTTGTTCCTCCTCGTCCTCGGTCGCCGCCCGTTGTACGGCGGGAGCCGCCGTGGCGGGAGTCGGCGCGGCGACGGGCGGTGCGGACGCCGGTGCCGGTTCGGCCAGTACCCGGTCGGCGTTCGCGACTGCCTCCCGCTCGAACCGGTCCGAGGGGTCGCTGACCCGGATGCCGCCCGGCGCCTCCGTCCCCTCGACCGGCCCCTGGCGCTGCTGGATCACATGGGTCAGCTCATGGGCGAGGGTGGTACGGCCCTGCGGCGACGACGGGTCGTACGCGTCGCGCTGGAAGACCACGTTGTTGCCCACGGTGTACGCGTGCGCGCCGACGCCCTTCGCCGAGTCGTGGGCGGCCGAGTCGTTGTGGATACGCACGTCGGAGAAGTCCGCGCCCATCCGGTTCTCCAGATCCGTACGGGTCTCGGTGTCGAGGGGCGACCCGCCGGACGACACGACCTCGTGCACCGGCGAACGCCGCTCCCCCTCGGCCCGCTCTTCCTCGGCCTGCTCCGGCGAACCGCTCCGGGCACGCTGGATCACCGGGCCGAGCGCTCCGTTGCCGACGGTCCGCTGGAGGAGGCCCATCCCGGCTGTGCCGATCACGTCGGTACGCCCGGTGGCAGCCGCGCGGTAGAGGTGATGGGCCCGCCCGTCCTGGGCGTCGTGGTCCCGTTCGGGGGCCCGTTCCCACTCCCGCTCGTGGTCGTGCTCGCTCTCGTGAGCGTGACCTTGGTCGTGGTCGTGGTCGTGATGGTGGTCGTCGTGATCGTGATCGTGTGCGCTCATCGCCATCTCCCTGACGGCACCGGTCCGGCACTTCACCCTGACCGGCGCGCACGTTCCCCGTCCAGGCCGAGCACCGGCCCGACCGGGGCACCCGCCGGTGCCCCTTCGGGCAGCCCGCGGGGTGCGTCGTCCGAGCGGGCGCATGACACTGGGAACGCGGGGGCGCGCCCCAGTGAGGAGTGCCGTATGAGCCAGAGCGATGACAACAGGGACGAGTACGACGAGGAGGAGACGGAGGTCGTCGCCGCGGAGCCGGCCGGTTACGCCGATGATGACGCGGCCGGCGGAAAGGAGCCGGACGTCTATCTCGACGTACCGGTGCTCAACATCGACGAGATTCAACTGGAAGTGCAGGACCTGCGGGCCCATGTGTCACTTCAGGCGGAAGTCCTCGATCTGCTTAAGCTGAATGTCGGCGCCGATGTCGCGCTCGGTTCTGTCCAGCTCGATATCAAGGGTGTCGAGGCGCAGGCACAGTTGAAAGTCCGTCTGCACAACGTCTCGACCATAGTCAACCGGGTATTGACGACGATCGACCGTAATCCGGAGATTCTGGAGCAGCTCACCAAGCGCCTGGGACAGGCGGTCGAGGACGTCGGTACGGGGGCGGGGCAGGCGGCGGGGGAGATCGGCAAAGGCGCCGGCGGCGCGGCCGAGAGCGTGGGCCAGGGGGCCGGGGCGGCTGTGCGGGATGTCGGACAGGGAGCCGGTGAGGCCGTGGAAGACGTCGGCGAAGGCACCAAGGGAGCCGCCGAGAATCTGGGGGAGAGCGTCGGCGAAGCCACCGAGGACGTCGGCGAAGGCACCAAGGGAGCCGCCGAGAATCTGGGGGAGAGCGTCAGCGAAGCCACCGAGGATGCCGGTAAGGACATCACCGGAGTGGCCAAGAACGCGCGGAAACCGGTCAAGGCTCCCGAGGGGCACAGTGGCGACGGGCACCACCACCGGCGGCGGAGCGCCAGGACAGCCCGGCGTCGTGACGCGTACAAGCGTTGATTTCTCGAATTCTCCCGTGAGCGGTTCACCCGAATGGCGTTCCCGTCATGGGCGGCGCAGAGTTGAACAAGTGGGTGGGGAAACAATTCCGTATGCGATGACCGTCGGCTTCGTGGCTGCGACAGAGTGTAAGAAACCTGGAATGCGTGGGCTGCTTCGGCCGAGACGAGAACCTCGCGAAGGAGGTTGACTCATGCAACAACAGACGAAACTCGCCGTGGCGACTGCCATCGCCGGCGGCTATGTACTTGGCCGGACCAAGAACGGCCGTCTCGCGTTGACGGTGGCCGCCGTGGTGGCCGGGAGAGGGCTCGGACGCGGCCCCCGGGAACTGGCGGCCGAGGGCGCACGCCGGCTGGGGGAAGCGCCGAAGGTCGCGGAGTTGGGGGACCAGTTCCGTGACCAGGGCGTCGAAGCCGCGCGCAACGCCCTGTCGGCCGTCGCCGACCGGGGCATGGGTTCGCTGGCCGACGCGATCGGCGGGCGCGCCACGGCGCTCGGTGAGAAGGGCCTCAAGCCGGACGCCGAGGATGCCGATGGCGCCGCAGCCGATGAAGCCGATGAAGACGACGAGAGCCTGAAGCAGGAAGAGGAGGAAGAGGAGGAAGAGGAGGAAGAGGAGGAAGAGGAGGAAGAGGAGGAAGAGGAAGGCGAGGGGGCGGCGGAAGAGGAACCGCCGACCGCGAAACGCCGGCGCCCCACCCGCGCCACCGGTACGCGCCCGGGACCGAAGAAGAAGGCTCCCGCCAAGAAGAAGGCCGCGCCGTCGAAGAAGGCGGGGAAAGAGACCGCATCGTCCCGCTCCAGCCGTCGGAGGTGATTCCGGATGACCAGCACCAAGGAGGACACCGCCACCGGCACCGCACCCTCGAACGCCGAGAGGCTGCGTGAGGAACTCTCTCACTATGTCTCGTTGACACTGGACCGTGCGGTGGACAAGGTCGGCGGCAAACTGACAGACGTCACGGGCAAGTTGACGGACATCGCGGACAACGGCGGACAGCTGCCCGCCATCGGCTCCCGCATTCTGCACGGCGAATCGCCGCTCGGCTCGGTGGTCTCCGAGAAGGCGAAATCCGTCAAGGACTCCGTGGTGGACAAGGCCAAGGACCTGACGGGCCTCGGCGGGGGCAGGCCGGGCACCGGGGACGTGAAGGTGACGAACCTCGTCGAAGTCCTGGACGTGGGCGTGCCGTTGAGGACCGCGTACGACTACTGGACCGAGTACGAGAAGTTCGCCGAGTACACCAAGGGCGTGGGCAACGTCTCGAAGGACGAGGACGACGACATCACGAGCAAGTGGACGACCAAGGTGGGTCCTTCGACCCGTAACTTCGAGGCCACCGTCCTGGAGCAGATCCCCGACGACCGCATCGTATGGACGTCCGAGGGCTCCAAGGGCACCACTCAGGGGGCCGTCAGCTTCCATGAGATGGCGCCGAACCTGACCAGGATCGTGCTCGTGGTCGAGTACTACCCGTCCGGCTTCTTCGAGAAGACGGGCAACCTCTGGCGGGCCCAAGGCCGCCGTCTGCGGCTCGACTTCAAGAACTTCCAGCGGTACGTGACCCTCACCGACACCGAGCCCGAGGCCTGGCGCGGGGAGATCCGGGACGGCGAGGTCGTCCGGACACACGAAGAGGCCATGGAGGCGGAGAACGACGAGAGCGACGAGAGCGACGAGAACGAGGAGAAGGAAGAGAACGAAGGGGACGAAACGACGTGAGAGGCTCACATCCCGCCGGGACGTGAGCCCCCACGTCTTGTCCGTTGGATCAGACCCCTTGCTGACGCGGAGTCACGAAGTCACTTCGAGTCCCGCTCCGGCATGGGGGAGTAGGTGGTCGGCCCCGGCGCCCTGCCCTCCGGGGGGTAGTCGCAGTCGAGAGTGGACATCTCGTAGTCGTCGCCCTCGTTCTGTTCCTGGTCGACGACCACCGCCGCGGTGCACGCACGGCCGTGCTCGTCGGTGAACGTGATTATCTCGCTGTAATCCGTCGGGGCGCTGCACCCCACGAGCAGCAGTGCCGCCCCCGCGGCCACCGCCACACCGAACCCCCGTACCCGATTCATCTGTTACCCCTCCACGTCCGCTTTCGCCGACCAACTCGGCTGCCGCGTCGAACAGTTGCCGTCAACGACGGTCCGATCATCGTGCCCGGAAGATGGTGGTTCCGGGTATGACCGGAGGGTGATGTCCAGCCGAACATTCTCACCGTGCGCGCGCGTGCCCTCGCTCACGGGCGGTCGCGCCTCGGTGCGCGACGTGATCGCCGAACTGCCCGAGGCGAAGTCGGCCAAGACGCCGACGGTCCCAGGGCTGGTGACGCGCGTCATAGTTCTCAAGGCTCATGGGCGGCGGCGACCGGTACTCGAAACTCAGTAGCGCACTGTCGCAGGACTGACGACGACGGGCCATGGCACTTCCGGACAGCCTGGTGGGGTTCCCGAGAACAGATACGGAGACTCCTTGATGGCGCGCTACTTGCACCGACTGGGCCGATGGGCCTTCCGACGCCGGCGCTGGGTTGCCCTGATGTGGGTGGCTGTCCTCGCTGTTGTCGGCCTCGCCGCCCTCAGCGCCCCGGCCGCACCCGACGACTCGTCCTCCATGCCGGGGATCGAATCCCAGAAGGCCTTCGACCTCCTCAACGAGCGGTTCCCCGGCAGCGAGGCGAACGGCGCGAGCGCGCGAATCGTCTTTGTCGCCCCCGAAGGACGGCAGGTCACCGCCGCCGCCAGCAGGTCGGTCATCGACGACTTCGTCGCCGAGGCCGCCGACGGACCGCAGGTCGCCGATGTGTCGAGCCCGTTCGAAGGGCCGGCGCTGAGCAAGGACAAGACCACCGCGTACGCCACGGTCACCTACCAGGTGAAGGACGACGAGGTCACCGACAGCAGCAAGAAGCAGCTCGAAGGGGCCGTCGAAGAAGTCCGCGGCACCGGTCTCACCGTCGAGGTCGGCGGAAGCGCGTTGGGGTGAGCCCCCGGCCGGTATCGGTGAGATTCTCGGTGTCGGCGTCGGGGCGGTCGTGCTGCTGATCACCTTCGGCTCGCTGGCCGCCGCGGGGCTTCCGTTGATCACCGCCCTCGTCGGCGTCACCATCAGCCTGGCGGGCATCACCGCTCCGGCCAATGCCTTCGGTCTCTCCTCGACCAGCGGTGAGCTGTCCATGATGCTCGGACTCGCGGTCGGCATCGACTACTCCCTGTTCGTCGTCTCCCGCTATCGAGAGGAACGCGGGAAGGGGCACGATCCGCACGAAGCCGTCGGCCAGGCCCTGGGCACAGCTGGGTCCGCCGTCGTGTTCGCCGGACTCACCGTCGTCATCGCACTCGCCGGACTGTCGGTCCTCGGTGTGCCCATGCTCGCGAAGATGGGCATGTCCGCCGCCGGAACCGTCGTCGTCGGTGTCCTCATCGCGCTGACCCTGGTCCCGCACTGCTCGGCTTCTGGCCGAACTCAGTCCTCGCCCGTCAGGTCCGCAAGGGCGGGAGCAGGGCCCGCGCCTCCAGGCGCCGGCTGCCCGTACCCAGGATCCGGATCCCCAAGCTCCGGATTCCGGGGCTCCCGTTCTCCAAGGTCCTGACGCGCCGCCGCCAGGCATCCCACCAGACCCCGGAAGCCGCGGACCTGAGCACCCGCTGGGCGTACTTCGTCCTGCGACGCCCGCTGACGGTGCTGCTGGCCACCGTGATCGGCCTGGGCGCGCTCGCCGTGCCGGCGCTGGACCTGCGGATGGGTATGCCGGGTGATGAGGCCAAGCCCACCTCGACCACGGAGCGCCGCGCATACGACGCTCTCGCCGAGGGGTTCGGCCCCGGCTTCAGCCGGTTCAGCAGATAGTCCGAAAGCGCGTCGAGGCTGGGCGCCTGCGCCAGCACCATCATGTCCCGCGCGCCCGATGTCAGCTTGACGGTGGCCGCCTCGACGTCGGCGGCGAGGATCTCCGCCACGGTCCTCGACCGCCCCGGCGTGCAGGTGATTTCCACCAGCGCGCACGCGGGGGTCGCACAGCCCGCCGGATGCACGGTGACCCAGGCGACTCCTTCGGACTGCATGCGCGATCAGCGCCGGCTGACGGTCGCGGCGTCCACGCCCAGGACGGGCGCCAGGTTCCGCCAGCTGACGCGTGGAGCGGAGCGCACGGCGTCGACGATGGCGATGTCGAGTTCGTCAAAGGCTGAGCTCTGCACGCGCTGCCGTCGTTCCTTTCATACGGAGAAGTGCCTGAATTCAGAGGGGAACGTGCGGCATCGGAGCCCGTTCTCACGGAGACCGTACCGCCCCCGCCCGGCGGTCGGCATCGGCCGCTGTGCGATCTTCGCTGTGGGAGCGTGCGCAGCGGCGCTCGCGGCTATCCGGTGGTCACCGGGCGGGGAAGGTCGATGAAGCTCTGCTTTTTGGTGGAGGAGCAGTACCGCTACGACGGTATGCCGGTTGAGGTGATCGCCCAGCTCAGGGAGTGGGGGCACCATGTGGACGTGCTGCGGCCCGGCAGTTCGCTGCTACGGGTGTCGGACGCCGTACGGGCGGGCAGCCACGACGCCTGGGTGCTCAAGACGGTGTCCGGCGGTCCGGGGCTGACCCTGCTGGAGGCCGCCGCTGCCGTCGGCCTGACGACGGTCAACGACGCGCGATCGGTCCGGGGCGTACGGGACAAGGCGCTGGCGGCTGCGATCGGGCGCAGCGGAGGTCTGCCGGTGCCGAAGACGTACGCGGCGGCCCGCCCGGAGTTACTGGCGGAGATACCGGACGCCGACTTCCCCCTCGTCGTGAAGCCTGCCGACGGGAGCTCCGGCAGAGGAGTGCGGCTGGTCGCGTCGCCGGGACTGCTGGCCGGGATGAAGGAGGAGTTGGCGGCGGATGGGATGCTGATCGCCCAGCCGTACGTGCCCAACTCCGGGGTGGATCTCAAGGTCTACAGCGTCGCGGGCGAACTGTACGCGGCCCAGCGGTCCTCCCCTCTGCATCCCGGACAGACCGCTTTCGAGCGGCGTGTGCCGCTGACCACCGAAGTGGCGGCCGTCGTGGCCGAGGCCGGCGCCGTCCACGGGCTCGATCTGTACGGCGTGGACGTACTGCTGGGGCCGGACGGTCCGGTGATCGTCGACGTGAACGACTTTCCGAGCTTCCGTCAGGTACCGGACGCGAGGGCGCGAGTGGCACGGGCGATACTCGATCTGGCCCGTACGGGCGGGACGGTGGTGCGGCGGCAGGCGGCGTGTTCCGGGGCCGGTGAGGCCGGATGAGGATCGGCCTGATCACTCCCCGCCCCGGCCATCCCCTCCTGGCCGGCATGACGGCGCTTCTGGCGTCCCACCACCGAGTTGAGCCGGTCGATCCGACCGCGGGTGATCAACCCTTCTCCTACGGGCGCGAGTTGGCCGGCCCACTCGCCGACGTCTACCTGCTCAAGGCCAGAACCCCGCAAGCGCTGGCCCTGGCCCGGTCCTTGGAGGAGCGGGGCGCCACCGTGGTGAACTCGGCCGCCGCGACCGGGCTGTGCCAGGACCGTACGGCGATGGCCGCACTGGCGCACGAAGCCGGCCTGCCGTTCGCGAAGACCACGACCCTGGCGACGCTGCGCCAACTCGCCACCCGGGCCGACCTCACCCACCCCTTGGTCGTGAAGAGCCGGCACAGCCGTCGCAACGATCTCGTCGCCCGCGTCGACACCCCCGCCCAACTGCGAACGCTCCGCGTCACGTGGGAGGAGGAACCGGTCGTGGTGCAGCCCTTCACCGAGAACAGCGGCTGGGACCGGAAGCTCTGGGTGATCGCCGACCGCGTCTTCGCCGCGCTCCGCCGCTCGGAGCTGGCGGACGACGACGGCCGGGGGCCGACGCTGCCGCTCGCGCTCGGTGATCTGCCGGACGGCTGGGTCGAACTCACCCGTGCGGTCGGGGCCGTCTTCGCACTGGACGTGTACGGCGTCGACATCATCGACGTCGGCGGCGCCCCGTTGATCGTGGACATCAACGCCTTCCCGGGAATCCGCGGCCAGTTGGGCGCCCCGTCGGCGCTCGCGGCTCTGGCACTGCGGAAGGCGGGGGCCGCCAACGGCGGTTAGGGAACGGCGGGTTGGCCACGCCGTCGGTACGAACGAGTGCCCGGTCGGCTCAGAGCCCGGCGATACCCGGGTGCCAGCCGCCCTCGACGACCGCCTCGCCGATGTCTTCGCCGACTACTCGCCCGACGAGATCGCCGTACTGGGCGACTGGCTGACCCGCAGCGGAGGTCTGTCGGCCGCGTATCTCGCCGAGTTGCGGGAGCAGGGTGACGCCTGACGGCCGGGAACATTCCGGATCTCTCCCGGGCGGGCCGCTCCGATAGGTCATGCTGGTGGCCGCCATGCTCCGGACGACACGTTCCCGCGCCGCGCGACGATTCAGGTCAGGTCCACTGAGCGGCGTGCCGGTGGCCGCTGTGCGCGGCACGGTGTTCAGCGTGGCGAGTACGGTGCTCGCCATCACGGGGCACCATCTCGCCACCGGGCAGCCTGTACCCGGTCGGAGCCCATGGGTCGTCCTCGGGCTGCTGCTCCCGGTGACGCTCCCCTTCTCTCGTCGGCCGAGGTCGCTTCCCACGGTGATGGCGGCCACCGGCGCGGCCCAACTCGCCCTGCACTTCTGGCTCTCACGTGCCCCGGGCCGGCCCGCCGGAAGTCCGCACACGATGAGCGGCCATACCGGTTCGCACGACGTCCACAACGCCTGGCACTCCGGCGGGCACGGCGTGACGATGACAGCGGCCCATATCACCGCGGCTCTCCTTGTCGCCTGGTGTCTCCAACGCGCCGACTCCGCCTGTTCGTTCCTCGGCGAACGCCTCGGCGAGGCCATCGGCTCCCTCGTCGTACTGCTCATCCCGGCGGGAACGGTCCTGCCGGCGCCCCGTCCGCCGCTGCCCGTCGCAGCGCGGGCGAAGTCCCCTCCGTACGACTTCCTGATGCTCGCGTACGTGGTGGTGCGCCGAGGTCCTCCGACGAAGCCCGCTCTCGTCAGCTGACCTGGCGGCCTGCTTCCGCGTGCCGCGAAACCCTTCACCACCATGGGAGTTACCCGTGACCCGTATGACCGGGCGGCGCTTCACCCGCCGTCTGTCCGCCGTTACCGCTGTCACCGCCGTGACCCTGGCGGTCTCGTTCGCTCTCGCCGTACCGGCATCGGCGCACGTCGAAGTCGAGTCCAAGGGCGCCGGCGCACTCGCCGAGAACGTCACCTTGGACTTCAGCGCCGAGACGGAGTCGGACAAGGCCGGAATCGCCAAGCTGGAGGTGGTGCTGCCGAAGGGCATCGAGCCGGCCGACATCACGTACAAGGACGGCCCGGAGGGCTGGAAGCTGGCCGTCACCGAGCGGGGTTACAGCGTGGGCGGCCCGGCGGTCGCCGTCGGTGAGGACGTCGCGTACGCCGTGACCGTACGGCAGCTTCCGGATGCCGATTCGGTGGCGTTCAAGACGCTCCAGACCTACAGCGACGGCCGCGTCGACCGGTGGATCGAACTCGAAGAGCCCGCCGGGGGCGGGCACGGCAACCTCGCGCCCATCCTCGAACTCGCGCCCGCCGAGCCCGGCGCGAAGCCGCTCAGTCCCAGCCCGTCCGCCGAGCCGGCCACCACCCCGACTCCGTCCGCCCCGGCCGAGCCGGCGGACACGGCCACGGACAGCGCCGAGACCGGTGCGGCCGACACGGAGGACGAGGACACCAACACCCTCGCGATCGTGGCTGTCGTCGTGCTCGTCGTCGCGGGCGTGGGCGGCGCTGCCTGGTGGTTCCGGCGCCGTAGCGGCACCGGCACGAGCTGACCCGACTGTACGGTCAACTCACCGTCTGCGGCGGGTCGTTGAGGACGGGGCGGGGCGCCTGCCGGGGTGTCCCGCCCCCCGACGGCGAGGGCGCGCCCGCATCCGCCGCCGCGCGCGTCCAGGCGGACTCGCGGAGCAGGCGCAGGCCGTTGAGGCCCACGATGACGGTTGACCCTTCGTGGCCGAGGACACCGAGTGGCAGTGGCAGGTGCCCCACCAGGTCCCAGACCACCAGGCCGGTGATGAACACCGACGCGATGACGAGGTTCTGCACGACGAGAGTGTGGGCGCGGCGGGAGAGGGCGACGACCGTGGGTACGGTGGCGAGTTCGTCACGGACGACGACCGCGTCCGCGGTCTCCAGCGCGAGATCGGACCCCGCGCGGCCCATCGCGATACCGGTGTGGGCGGCGGCGAGCGCGGGCGCGTCGTTGACTCCGTCGCCGACCACCAGGACCCTGCGCCCGTTCCTCTCCTGCTCCTGGACGGCCGCGACCTTGTCCTGCGGCAGCAGCCCGGCCCGTACGTCTGTGATGCCCACCTCGGCGGCCAGGCGTGCGGCGGCGCGCGGGTTGTCTCCGGTGATGAGCACGGGGGTGCTGCCGGTGAGCTTCGTCAGGGAGGCGACGGTGGCCGCGGCGTCCGGCCGGAGCCGGTCCGCGATACCCAGCACACCGGCCGGCGCACCGTTCACCTGAACCAGTACGGCGGTACGGCCGTCCTCCTCCAGTTCACCCGCCAGAGCGGCGGCCGACGACGTCTTCCGGAGCCCGGTCAGCAGCCGGGAGGGGGCGCCGACGGCGATCGAGTCGCCGCCCACGGTGGCCGTGACGCCGACGCCGGGGGAGGAGCTGAACCCCTCAGTGGCGGGGACCGCGAGGCCGCGGGCACGGGCGGCGTCCACGATCGCGCGCGCGAGCGGGTGCTCGCTGGGGTGCTCGGCCGCCGCCGCGAGCCTGAGCAGGCCGTCCTCGTCCAGACCGGAGCCGTCCAGTGGCCGGATGTCGGTGACACGCGGGGTGCCCTCGGTCAGTGTCCCGGTCTTGTCCAAGGCGACCGAGTCGACCTGGCCCAGCCGCTCCATGACCACGGCGGACTTCACCAGCACGCCGTGCCGGCCCGCGTTGGCGATCGTCGAGAGCAACGGCGGCATGGTGGCCAGCACCACGGCGCACGGCGACGCGACGATCATGAAGGTCATCGCCCGCAGCAGCGAGTCGGCCGGTCCGGCGCCGAAGGCGAGGGGGACCAGGAACACGGCCAGGGTGGCGACGACCATGCCGATCGAGTACCGCTGTTCGGCCTTCTCGATGAACAACTGCGTGGGCGCCTTGGTCTCGGAGGCTTCCTCCACCATTTTCACGATGCGGGCGATCACCGAGTCCGAGGCGTCCTGCCCGACCTCGACCCGCAGCGCGCCGGTGCCGTTCAGGGTGCCGGCGAAGACCTCGTCACCGGTCGTCTTGGCGACGGGGAGAGGCTCGCCCGTGATGGTGGCCTGATCGACCTCGCTCGCCCCGTCGAGTACGCGCCCGTCGGCCCCGATCCGCTCGCCGGGACGGATCACGATGGTGTCCCCGACAGCGAGGTCCTCGGCCGCCACGCTCTCCTCGGTGCCGTCGGCCAGAAGCCGGGTGGCGGTGCCGGGTGCGAGATCGAGCAGTCCGCGCACCGAGTCGGCGGTGCGCGCGGTGGCGATCGCCTCCAGGGCGCCGGAGGTGGCGAAGATGACGATCAGCAGCGCCCCGTCGAGGACCTGCCCGATGGCGGCGGCACCGAGCGCGGCGACCACCATCAGCAGATCCACGTCCAGCGTCTTGTCCTTGAGCGCCTTCAGGCCCTCCCATCCGGGCTCCCAGCCGCCGGTGAGGTAGGTGGCGGCGAACAGCGGTCCCCAGGTCCATGCCGGGGCGCCGAGCAGGTCAAACGGGAGGGCGAACAGGAACAGCGCCAGGGAGACCGCTGCCCAGCGGGCCTCGGGCAGCGCCAGCACGCGGGTGCGCCGCCGGGTGGCGGTGGTGGTGGCGGTGGCATGGGCGGGGCGGGACGGTGCGGGTTCGGTCAGGGTGGAGGCCATGACGGCAGGAGTCCTTCAGGGGAGGAGGTCGTGCCCTCACCGTACAGGAACGCTTGAACAGGTATTCATGTGTTCCTTCCGTAGGATGGAGACCATGGGCCACGGAGCGAACACCCCGGACAGCGACGCGACACCGCGCACCCGGCTGACCGCGGAGAACGCGCCGCAGGTCGCGACCACCCTCCAGGCGCTGGCCACCCCGTCACGTCTGCTGATCCTGGCCCGCCTGCGCGAAGGGCCCTGCGCGGCGACGGAGTTGGCCGCGGCCGTCGGCATGGAGCAGTCGGCCTGCTCCCACCAACTGCGCCTGCTGCGCAACCTCGGCCTGGTCGCCGGCACGCGCCAGGGCCGTTCCGTCGTCTATGCCCTCCACGACAACCACGTCGCGGGCCTCCTCGACCAGGCCCTCTACCACGTGGAACACCTCCGCCTCGGAGTGACCGACCAACCCGCCGAAGCCCTCGCGCCCGGCGTCAGATATGAGCCATGACCTGACGTACCGGCCTGCCGAGCGCGGCGGTCAGCGTGGTCAGCTCCTCGCCGGTGAACCAGTCACGGCCCGGGTTCCAGATCGCTATCTCGAAACGGGCGAAGCCGCACGGCCACTCGTAATCCAGCGTGTCGATCGACAACTCGGCGCCGCAGCAGGGGACTTGGGTCAGCAGCGTGGACAAGCCGGTGTCCCCCCGGGTCTCCAGGAGCTCGGTCCACCAGTTGGGGTCCACGGATCCGGCACACCGCGGGCAGCCGATCCTCTCCAGGTTGGCTCCGCAGTCGACGATCATGATCGCGTCGTGCCAGCTGACCTGGACATCGGCGAAGCCGTCGGTCAGTCCCGGGATCAGCTCGGCCACGACCGCGGCCGTACGGTCGGCAGCCTCGGGGCCGGGCTGCCAATGGGGGTCGGTCGGTATGACCGACAGGATGTTGTCGCTCATCTACGGCCTCGATTCGTCGATGGGAGAACCGGGGGGAGAGGACCGGGGGGATCAGACGATGCAGAACTCGTGACCCTCCGGGTCGGCCATCACCACATGGTCCGGCTTCCCCTTCAACTCGTGTTCCTGTATCACCGTCGCCCCCGCGGCGGTCAGCCGCTCGACCTCGGCGAGGACCCGCGGCCACCGTGTCTCCCAGGGCACATCCCGGCCACCGCCGACCCGGAGATCCAGATGCAGCCGGTTCTTCACCACCTTCGACTCCGGGACCTTGAGGAAGGACAGGGTGGGCCCGACCCCGTCCGGATCCGCCAGATACGCCCCGTCGTCCCACTCCTCCTCCGGGACTCCGTAGTCGATGAGCCACGCCTCCCACGAGGAGAAACCGGCCGGCGGGGGCGGCTCCGCATACCCGAGCGCGAGCGCCCAGAACTCAGCCAGTTTCCCGGGGTGCGCGCAGTCGATCGTCAGGCTCCACTTGGTGGACACGGTGCCTCCTAGTTCGTATGTACGAACCGTATCCGGCACCACTGACAACGCCCCGCGACCGAAGCGCCGCCCCCCTGGAAAAGCATTTCCGCCCGCCCACCCCGACCGATAGCCTCACGCCCCGTGAAGTGGAGCCGCTATCCGACTGGAGGGTCCCGACATGGCCAGTAAGTTCACCGAACTCGCCATCGACTGCGCCGACCCGGAAGGTCTCGCCCGGTTCTGGTGCGCGGTCCTCGACTACGAGGTGCGGGACCAGGACGAGGGAATCGTCATCATCGGCTCCCCCGCGCTCCCTGAGGGCAAGGACCGCCCAGGACCGGTCCCGCCGATGCTGACCTTCGCGAAGGTGCCCGATGGCAAGACCGTCAAGAACAGGCTCCACATCGACGTCAATCCGACCGACAGGGAGCAGGACGCGGAGGTCACCCGTCTGCTCGCCCTGGGCGCCCGCCACACCGACGTCGGCCAGGGCGATGTGAGCTGGGTCGTCCTCGCGGACCCCGAGGACAACGAGTTCTGCGTCCTCTCGGCCCGCCACCCCTGACCGGAGAAGGCGCAGCCCGGAAAGGCGTTCGCGACCATGCCGCGGAACCCCGGTCCATCGGCCGAAGTCTCGGCCGAGTTCACCGACTTCGTGTCCCGGGCCTCCGCGTCGCCCGACGTGCTCGGCCTCGTCCTGAGCGGATCGCGGGCCAGGCGCGGCATGGCGACCGCCCGTTCCGACCACGACGTCTACGTGATCATCGCCGACGACCGCGCGGGCGTCCCGCCCGCCGTCGCCGAGGGCCGGCGCTCGCCCGCGCTGGACGTGATGCCGCTCTCCCTGTCGGAGTTCCGCGCCCATGCCCTGCCCGGAGACACGTACGCCTGGGACCGGTACGCGTTCGTCCACAGCCAGGTGCTGCTCGACCGGCTCGGCGGCACGATCACGCGACTCGTCGGCGAGAAGGCCGTGCTCGACGATCCCGAAGCGCACCAACTGGTCCGCTCCGAACTGGACGCGTACATCAACTCCCTCTACCGGTCCCTCAAGAGCCACCGCGACGGCCGCCCCGACGTCGCACACCTCGACGCGGCGGAGAGCGTCCCGTACCTGCTCACGGTCGTGTTCGCCCTGCACCAGCGGGTCCGGCCGTACAACAAGTACCTGCCATGGGAGCTGGCACACCATCCGCTGGGCGCCCCGCAGTGGGCCGCCGACGCGCTGCTTCCGCGGATACTGCGCGTCGTCGCCGACGGCGACCCCGCCACGCAGCGCGCCCTCTTCGCGACCGTCGAAGACGCCGCCCGGCAGGCCGGTCACGCCTCGGTCATCGACTCGTGGGGCACGGACATCGAGCTCCTGCGCCCCGGCGGCCGGCCCGCGCCCGCCGATCGCGCGGCAGGGGAGAGTAGGGGTTGATCATTGGGGGCGCCTGCATATCCTTGGCAGATGCGCTACTTGCGGGCCCGCCGAGTTCGGAGCGATTACCGGTGACGACCTATGAGATACGTGGCGCGGCGCCGCCCCCCTCCGCTGTCCACCCCACGCCCGGCTCCGCCTCGTCACCGAAGAAGCCCGGACGGCTCGTCGCGACGAGCGATCTGCACATCCGGCACCCGGAGAACCGGAAGATCGCCGACTCCCTGTGGCCCGAGTCGGAGCACGACTGGCTCCTGGTGGCCGGTGACATCGGTGAGCTGGTGTCCGACATCGAGTGGACCCTGCGCACGCTGAGCGAGCGGTTCGCGAAGGTCATCTGGGTGCCCGGCAACCACGAGCTGTGGACCGCCCCCGACGACCCGGTCAAGCTCAGGGGCGACGCGAAGTACCGCCATCTCGTGGAACTCTGCCGCCGCATCGGCGTCGTCACGCCCGAGGACCCCTACCCCATCTGGGAGGGCGAAGGCGGCCCCGCCGTGATCGCGCCGCTGTTCCTCCTCTACGACTACTCCTTCCGGCCCGCCGGCACCGACTCCAAGGCATCCGCCCTCGCGGTCGCCGAGGCAGCCGGAGTCGTCTGCACCGACGAGTTCCTGCTCCACCCCGACCCGTATCCCAGCAGGGAGGCGTGGTGCCGCGCCCGGCTCGCGGCCACCGAGCGCCGACTGGCCGAGATCCCGGCCGAGTTGCCCACCGTCCTGATCAACCACTGGCCCATCGTGCGCGAACCCACGAACGTGCTGTGGCGCCCGGAGTTCGCCCTCTGGTGTGGCACCGAGGCGTCGGCGGACTGGCCGCGCAGGTTCCGGGCGGCGTCGGTCGTGTACGGGCATCTGCACATCCCCCGGCTGATGTGGTGCGACGGGGTGCCTCATCAGGAGGTCTCCCTCGGCTACCCGAGGGAGTGGGGACGGCGCGCGCAGCAGCCGGGCCGCCCCGTACAGATACTTCCACTGCCGATCCGTGAGGAAGCGGGGCAGACGCGGTGATCGAGCGTATCGTGCCCGCCGAGGTGGAGACCGCCGAGGCGTACGGAGACCTCGCCGAGGCCACACTCTTCCCGGAGGAGGCCCTGTTGGTGAAGTCCGCGGTACAGCAGCGCCGAGGCGAGTTCGCCACCGCCAGGCACTGCGCGCGCCAGGCCCTGACACGGCTGGGCGCGCCCGCCGGCGCGATCCTGACCGGCGAGCGTGGCTCCCCGCTGTGGCCGGAGGGCGTGGTCGGCAGCATCACCCACTGCGCGGGTTACCGCGCGGCCGTGGTCGCCCGCCCCGCGCATGTCACCTCGATCGGTGTCGACGCCGAGCCCGCGCTGCCGTTGCCCTCCGGGGTACTGGAGGCGGTGGCCCTGCCCGACGAGCAGATCGCGGTCAAGGAACTCCTGGAGTCCGTGCCCGGGATCCCCTGGGACCGGCTGCTGTTCAGCGCCAAGGAGTCGGTCTACAAGGCGTGGTTCCCGCTGACGAGGCGCTTCCTGGAGTTCGAGCAGGCCCGGCTCGTCTTCGACCCGGTGGGCGGTACGTTCACGGCCCACTTGCTCGCCGGTCCGGCGCGGGCGGGGGACCGGACCCTGCACACGTTCGACGGACGCTGGCTGTCGGAGAAGGGCATCGTGCTGACCTCGGTCACGATCCCGGCCTGATCCGAAGGACACGCCCTGGACGAGGCGTCGGCGCGGCTGACGCGACCGGGCTGTTCCGGCAGCCCGGCCGTACGCGTACGCCCCGCCGTTCAGGCGATCGACGCCGACACGATCGCCGACACCGCGATGTTGCACGACGCCGTGACCCACACCGCCGGGTGCGGCTCAGCCTCGACCAGCGTCGCGCCCAGCTTGCCCGGCGTGACCAGATCCACCACGAGGAACGCCACCGCCATCATCACCAGGCCGAGCACCCCGAACGCGGCCGTCGACGCCAGGCCCTTGCCGAAGTCGTCGTACGTCGTCCAGATGGACGTGAAGACGATGCCGCCGATCCCCAGGAGCGCCGAGCTGAGCAGGAGCGCGGCGTTGCGGTTGCGCTCCTCCCAGATCTGCTTGCCGAGCTTCCCCGGCGTCAGCAGGTCGACGAGGACGATGCCGAGGATCAGAAGGACCACACCGAGCGCGCCGTAGGCGCCGGCCCGGCCAAGTCCGTTGACTATGTCGTTCATTGGGAAGCTCGTCTCCGCTGCTGAAGATGATCGTGGCAAAGGCGTCGCAAAATGTATCGCACGGTGTCCGAGGCGCGAGCGGGAGCGGGAAACCGCAGCCGAACCGCGTCCCGACCGTGGCCGGAAGCTCGTGTTCCCCGCCCGGATTATCGATCAACATGCCTGATCTCCCGCTTTGTCCTGCTGTCCGCGTGGAGCTCGCTCACTACGATCGGTGCGACCGCCGTCGCGGCAGGCGCGCTGGCAGGTGCGTCCCCCGCCACCGGCGGCCCCGCGCCCGCCACCGAGAGGACACGTCGTGCAAGCCGCCACCCCGGCCGACCCGTACCACCGCCCCGTCGCCGAACTGCTCGCCAGGATGACCGAGGACGAGAAGCTCGGCCAGCTCCAGCAGCTCGCCTGGGCGGGAGCCACCGGCCCCGGCGGTACCCAGACCCGGCAGGCCGAAGAGGCCGCCCGTGCGGGCCTGTTGGGCTCCGTACTGAACATCCACGGCGCCAGGGAGAGCAACGCACTCCAGCGGATCGCGGTCGAGGAGTCCCGGCTCGGCATCCCGCTGATCTTCGGCCTCGACATCATCCACGGCTTCTGGACCACCTTCCCGATCCCCCTCGCGCAGGCAGCGAGCTTCGACCCGGCGGTGTCCGAACTCGACGCGTCGGTCTCTGCGGCCGAAGCCCGCTCCAACGGCGTGCACTGGACGTTCGCGCCGATGATGGACGTCACCAGCGAGCCTCGGTGGGGCCGGATCGCCGAGTCCGGCGGCGAAGACCCGTATCTCAACGCCGTGTTGGCGGCGGCCAAGGTACGCGGCTACCAGGGCGGCGACCTGAAGGCGAAGGACCGGATCGCCGCCTGCGCCAAGCACTACGTCGCGTACGGCGGGGCCGAGGGCGGCCGGGACTACAACACCGTCGACGTGTCCGAGGCGCGGCTGCGCAATCACTACCTGCCGCCGTTCAAGGTGGCCGTGGACGCCCAAGTGGCCACGGTCATGGCCGCGTTCAACACCATCAGCGGTGTCCCCGCGCACGGCAACGAGCACACCCTCACCCGAATTCTCAAGCAGGACTGGGGATTTGACGGCTTCGTCGTCAGCGACTGGTCGGGAGTGCAGGAGCTCATCCCGCACGGCTTCGCCGCCGACGGCGCGGACGCGGCCTCACTCGCCGTCAACGCCGGTGTCGACATGGAGATGGTCAGCACGCATGTCACCGACCACGGAAGGAAGTTGCTGAGCGAAGGGCGGATCGACGCGGCGCGGCTTGACGACGCGGTCACCCGCGTCCTGCGCGTCAAGTTCCGCCTCGGGCTCTTCGACGACCCGTACGTGCCGGAGGCGGCCGAGATCCCCGGCCCGACGGAGCGGGCCCGGTCGGCAGCCCGTACGGCCGCCGCGCGCTCCATGGTGCTGCTGAGGAACGAGGGAGCGCTGCCGCTCGCGAAAACGGTCGGATCGGTCGCCGTCGTCGGGCCGTTCGGTGACTCCGACGACCTCCAGGGCACCTGGGCGGGACCCGGTGCGGAGAAGTTCCGGTCCGTCACGGTGCTGGACGGCGTACGCGCCGCCGTACCGGACGCCGAGGTGACCCACGCCCTGGGCATCGACGCCGCCGGGCAGGACACCGGCACGCTCCCGGCCGCCGTCGCGGCGGCGCGGGCCGCCGATGTCACCGTCGTCGTCGTGGGGGAGAGCCCCGCCATCAGCGGCGAGGGGAACTCGCGCAGCGACATCGGACTGCCGGGCCGGCAGGAGGAGTTGATCGCCGCGGTCGCGGCGACGGGCAAGCCGTACGTCGTCGTCCTCGTCAACGGCCGCCCGCTCACCCTCGGCGACTGGGCCGACGACGCCCCGGCCGTCCTGGAGGCCTGGCACCCCGGTATGGAGGCCGGGAACGCGGTCGCCGACGTGCTGTTCGGGGACGTCGATCCCGGAGGCCGGCTCCCGGCGTCCTTCCCCCGTACGGTCGGCCAGATCCCCGTCAACTACAACCACGAACGGACCGGCCGCCCCTACGACCCGGCCGACCCGGACCAGCGCTACGTCTCCCGCTATCTGGACGTGGCCGACGGCCCGCGCTACCCGTTCGGGCACGGTCTGAGCTACACCACCTTCACGCTCACCGAGCCGTCCCTCAGCCGGAGCTCCATCACCGCAGGGTCCCTGAGAGAGGGCGGCAACGTAGAGGTCGCCGTCACCGTACGCAACACGGGGGAGCGCGAGGGGGACGAGGTCGTCCAGCTGTATCTGCGCGACCCGGTCGCGAGCATCGTGCAGCCCGTACGGCGACTGCGCGGATTCCGCCGCGTGACCCTCGCGGCCGGGGCGTCCACCACCGTGCGCTTCAGTCTCGGCGCGGACGACTTCGGCTTCTGGACCAACGATCCGGACGGGCGCTTCGTGGTCGAGGAGGGGACGGTCGACATCATCGTCGGCACCAGCTCGACGGCCACCGCCAAGGACACCCTGACGATCACCTGAGGCACCGGTCCGCCTGGGGTCCACTTGCTTCGGATGGAGGCCCGCCGGATGATTCCGGCGGGCCTCCGCCTCGTACGGAGAGCACGAGAGCACCCGGAGCGTTTTCGCCGACGACCAGGGAGACGGATCAGCCATGGCAGAGACCGACATCCGCGACAACCGGGCACAGGGCCGGCTGGAGGCGTACGAGGGCGACGAGCTCGTCGGCGTCGTCGGCTACTTCGTGCTGGCAGGCGCCCCCGCCGCGCTCGTGGCCGTCCACACCGTGGTGGAGCAGGGCCACGAGAGCAAGGGCATCGCCGGCACGCTGGTGAAGGAGTTCTACGAGATGGCCGGCCGCGAGGGCGTACCCGTCGTACCGCTGTGCCCGTACGCCGCCAGGTGGGCGCAGCGCCACCCTGACGAGGTGACCGTGGCGCCCGCGGCCGACGAGGACACGGTGCGCGCGGCCGAGGCCCGGTTGAAGGCGGACTCCGGGCGCTGGTGAGGCCGGCGGGGGTGATGCGGCGGGCCGGTCATGCGTGGACCCGGCGCGCGTGGGCACGCGCATCGCGAGACATTGGGAACGCACGAGTCCGTACTTTTGGAGGACTGGCATGACCCATCCGTATCCCGACCCCGTACCGCCATCGCCCAAACCCCCGCCGGGCCCGCCCGGCCCCGAACCGGGCCCCGCCCCCGGCCCCGTGCCGGGGCCATCGCCCGTTCCCGGACCCCCGCCGGGCCCCACCCCGGACCCGATCCCCAGCCCTCCGGGCCCCGACCCGGTCCCGGACCCGGAGCCCCAGCCGGGCCCGGTGGGCCAAGGCGCGTCCATGGGATCAGGCCACCCACCCGCCCGAACATGAGACGTACGCACCGGAGCCCTCGACCACGAAGGTCGAGGGCTCCGGCGTCGCCCGGTGAAGACCTACGAGAGCGTCTTACGCGGTGCGATCAGCGGGGCAGTGTGCCCGGCCTCGTCGCCCATGTCGTGTCCGGCTGGTCCGTGAGGGTGAAGGTGAGCGAACCGCCGCGGCGTACCAGCGCGGAGTCGACCCACGAAGCGTCGCGGACCCGGCCGTTCAGCCGGACCTCGTCCACGTACTGGTTCGCGTCCGAAGCCGCCGGAGCCGTGATGGTGATCGCGCGCCGCCCGTCCGCGCCCGCGACCACCGCGCGCGGGAACAGCGGAGCCGTGAGCAGCAGATCGCCCCGGCCGGGTGCCTGCGGGTAGACGCCGAGCGCCGCGAAGACGTACCAGGCGGACATCGTGCCGAGGTCGTCGTTGCCCGGGAGCCCCGAAGGACCGGTCCCGTACACCGTGTCGACGATCTCGCGGACGGTCTCCTGGGTCTTCCAGGGCTGCCCGAGCGCGTTGTAGAGCCAGGGCGCGTGGATGCCCGGCTCGTTCGTGGGGTCGTAGCGCAGGGCGTCGCCGCCGCGGATCGACCAGGAGCCGTCCGGCTTGTGGAAGAAGAGGTCCAGCCGGGCCGCCGCCGTGTCCCGGCCGCCCATCGCCTCGGCCAGGCCCTGTACGTCCTGCGGGACCATCCAGGTGTACGTGGCCGCGCTGCCCTGCGCGAAGCCGCGGTCGGACGCCGGGTTGAAGGGAGTGACCCAGTTGCCGTCCAGGTTCCTGGCCTGGATGTAGCCGGCTCCCTCCGTGGCCTGGGGGTTGAACACGTTCTTCCAGTAGCCGCCTCGCTCACTCAGCTCCCGGTACTCCCGGTCGCGGCCGAGCTCCCGCGCCCACTGGGCGAGCGCGGCGTCAGCGACGGAGTCCTCCAGGGTCTCGGCGGCGCCGCCCCAGCAGTGGCAGGCGTCCTGCGCCGCGTAGTGCGAGTCGAGGTACTGGGCGAGATTGGGCCGCTGTCCCTCGCACTGACCGGGGCAGCCCGCGTCGGAGAGCCCGTCCGGGTGCGGGACGGTGGCCTGCCGGTAGAGGGAGTCGAACGCGCCCTTGGCGTCGAAGTTCCGTACACCCATGGCGTAGAACGTCGCCAGCGTCGCGGCCGTCGGGTCGCCCGTCATCACATGCGTCGCGCCGCTGATGTGCACCCAGCGGTCCCACACACCGCCGTTCTGCTTCGAGAAGTTGAACAGCGACTGGGCGAAGTCACCTGCGACGCGCGGCTCCAGGAGGGCGAGCAACTGCACCTGCGCGCGGTACTGGTCCCAGCCGGAGAAGTTGCTGTACTGCGCCTTCTGACCGTGTGCCACGCGGTGTGTCTCGCGGTCCATCCCGGAGTAGCGGCCGTCCCGGTCGCTGATCAGGTTGGGCTGCTGGAGCGAGTGGTAGAGCGCGGTGTAGAACGCGGTGCGCTGCGCCTCGCTGCCGCCGCTGATCGCGACGTCGCGCAGCTGCCGGTCCCAGGCCGCCCGGCCCTTCGCCGCCACGTCGGCCACGCTCGACCGGGACGGTATCTCCCCGCGCAGGTTGGCCTCGGCGCCGGCGAGTGAGACGTACGAGATGCCGAGCCGCATCCTGACATCGTTGTCCCGTGCGGTGTCGAAGCTGACGTAACCGCCGGAACCCTGACCGGCGCGGTCGGCCCCGGTCTTGTAGCCCTCGCCGCCGTCGGCCGTGGTGGAGCCGGCGGACAGCTGGTCGTTCTTCCACGTGCCGACGCCGGAGAAGGCGCGGTCGAAGGAAGCGGTGAAGTAGAGGCGGTAGTAGCTGTTGCGGTTGTTCACACCGCCGTTGGCGCGCCGCCCGCAGAACGCCCCGGTCTCCACCCAGCCGGTGACCTTGCGCGCCTTCTCGTCGATCTCGACGTGCGCGTCCTCGCTGCCGTTCAGGGAGTTGGAGACCCGGAAGAGCAGATTGGCCGGCTTGTCGGCCGGGAAGCTGAAGTCCGCGACACCGGCTCGCTCGCTGACCGCGAGATCGGCAGCGGCGCCCGAGTTGAGCCCCACTCGGTAACGGCCGGGCTCCGCCTTCTCGTTGTCGTGCGAGAAGTCAGCGGCGTACTTCGCGTCCTTGGTGTCGGCGGACGGTGAGCTGTCGACGTCGCCCACGAACGGCATGATCGGCACGTCACCCGCGGCACCGGGGTGGCACCCGGCGCCATTGACGTGGGTGAGGCTGAGGCCGCGCATCCGGGTCGCGTTGTACGAGTAGCCGTTGGCCGCGCCGGTGTCGGTCTGGTCGCCCCTGGTGCTGGTCGGGGACCAGGCGATCATGCCGAACGGCAGGTTCGCGCCGGGGTAGGTGTTGCCGCCGTTCGCGGACCCGATCAGCGGGTCCACGTACTCCACGGGGTGCCGCACCTGGGCGGCGGAGGGCTCGGCGACGGCGGTGGTACCGGCGGCGAGCGAGGCCACCAGCCCGGCCAGAGCCGCGACCATGCCACCGCCGAACAGAGCCGATCGGCTCCTTCTTCTTCGCTTCTCCCGGAACGCTTCCATCCCGAATCACGACCTTTCGTGTATAGCCACATTGCCTGAAACCGGTGCGACCCTAGGGGCGTTCGGCGGTCCGGTTGCATCCGGTCGGAAGCACAGCCGGTGAACGTTGTGTGAAGCGGCTGCTGGCAATTGACCCGCACCACCGGCGTGTTGCCCCAGTGACCCGCGTGGCGCCACCGTGGTGTCACCGTGGATCTATCGCAAGCCACGTCACTGCCAGCGCGGCGCCATGACGCATGAATTCGAATGCGAAGTCGCAGGTCGAGGCCGCCTCGCCGGAGGGGAGGCCTATCTGGCTCGCAATAGCGCCATTAATGTGCCATGATGGCGTCATGGACCTCACGCCCTACGTCGACAACCTCCGGCAAGAGCTGGCCGTCGCCGCGGACGCCGGCGGCGAAGACGCCCGCGCCCTCGCCGAACGGCTCACCGCTCCCCTGGAATCCGCCGCCCGCCTCACCCTCCTCAACGCACTGTCCGCCGCCATGGGCGAGGTCACGCGGGAGCTCGCGCCGGGCTCGGTCGACGTACGACTCCGGGGACTCGACCCGGAGTTCGTGGTGACGGCGCCGCCCGCCCCCGAGCCGTTCCGGGAGGAGCGGGAGCCGGTCGCGCCTCCCGCCGCGCTCCCGCCGCCACCGCCGCCCGGGGACGGCGACGACGGCGCCGTGGCACGGATCAACTTCCGCCTCCCCGCCCACCTCAAGGCCCGCGCCGAGGCCGCGGCGACCGCGGAGGGCCTGTCGGTCAACGCCTGGCTGGTACGGGCGGTGTCGACCGCACTCGACGGCGGTGAGCGCACGAGCCCGGCGGGCCGCGGCAAGGACTCGGGCGGCCGGGGCTTCACCGGCTGGGTCCGCTGACGCGGCGAGCCAGAGCCTCAACACCCGCCTCAGCAGCGGGATCAACCACCCAAGCCACGAGGACGGTACAGCCATGCCTTCTTTCGAGACCCCCCAACCGATCTCCGTCACCCTGGAGTTGGACTCCGGCACCGCCCGCGTCATCGCGGGCAGGCGCACCGAGACCGTCGTCGAGGTGCTGCCGAGCAACGGATCCGACGACAACGACGTACGTGCCGTGCAGCAGACACAGGTCACCTTCTCCGGCGGCCGTCTCACCGTCAAGACACCCAAGAAGCGGTCCCTGTTCGGCAAGCCGGGCACCATCGAGGTGAGCATCGAGCTGCCCGCCGGATCGGATGTCCGGGCCACCACCTCCCTCGGCGGGTTCTTCTGCGAGGGCCGCCTCGGGGACGTCACGCTCAAGACCTCGCTCGGGGACCTCCAGGTGGACGAGGTGGCCGGCGGCGACCTCAAGACCGACCACGGCGACATCCGTCTGGCCCGCTCGACCGGAGACATCGAGGTCATCGGCGCGGGCCGGGTCGAGATCGGCACCGTCGCGGGCACCGCGACGGTGAAGAACGGTAACGGCGCTACCGAGATCGGCGAGATCACCGGCGGCCTCAAGGCCAACGCGGCCAACGGCGACATCTCCGTCGGCGTCGCCCACAGCGGCGTCGGCGCCAAGTCCGCCAACGGCCGGATCGAGATCGGCGTCGCCCACGCCGGAGCCGAGGTGATGTCCTCCAACGGCCGGATCCGTGTCGCCGACGCCCGCCGGGGCCGGTTCGACCTCCGAACCTCCGTCGGCGACCTCGAAGTCGGCATCCACGAAGGCACCGCCGCCTGGCTCGACGTGAACACCAAGTACGGCACGGTACGCAACTCGCTCGGCTCCTCCAGCGGCCCCGCCGACTCCGACGAGACCGTCGAGGTGCACGCCAGGACCGGGGTCGGCGACATCACGATCCGCCGCGCCTGAGCCACGTCCCCCCCCGGTGTACCCCCAACCCACCACCCTCGAACGGAAGGCCCGCCGGTGCCTTCGTACGGAAGCGGGAACGACCGGACGCCGACGGGGCAACCGCCCGCCGGCGTCCGGTCGTTCGTCAGGCCCCGCTCAGCCGGGACCTGACGGACAGGCTCGCCCCGTCAGCCGGAGACCTCGGTGCGGTCCCCGCCCCACAGGGTGTGGAACGACCCCTCGCGGTCGGTACGCCGGTAGGTGTGCGCACCGAAGAAGTCCCGCTGCCCCTGCGTGAGCGCGGCCGGCAGCCGCTCCGCGCGCAGCGCGTCGTAGTACGAGAGCGCCGCGGCGAAGCCCGGGGTCGGCACACCCTGCCGCACCGCCGTCGCGAGCACCTCGCGCCAGTCGTCCTGCGCCGCGCCGATCTCCTCGGCGAACTGCTTGTCCGCCAGCAGGCTCGGCAGATCGCGCTGCGCGTCGTACGCGCCCCGGATCCGGTCCAGGAACGCCGCCCGGATGATGCAGCCCGCACGCCAGATCGCGGCGACCGAGCCGAGGTCGATGTTCCAGCCGTACTCCTCGCTGCCCGCCTGGATCTGGTGGAAGCCCTGGGTGTACGACACGATCTTCGAGGCGTACAGCGCCTGCTCCACCTGGTCGGCGAAGCGCGCAGCCTCGGCCTCGCTCAGCGCGGTCGCCTTCGGGCCCGGCAGCGTCTGCGAGACGTCCCGCAGCCCGGCGTGCCCCGACAGCGAGCGGGCGAAGACCGCCTCGGCGATGCCGGAGACCGGCACACCGAGGTCGAGGGCGATCTGCACCGTCCAGCGCCCGGTGCCCTTCTGCTCGGCCTGGTCGACCACGACGTCGACGAAGGGCTTCCCCGTCTCGGCGTCCTGGTGGGCAAGCACCTCGGCGGTGATCTCGATCAGATACGAGTCGAGCCGCCCGGTGTTCCAGGTCCGGAACGTCTCCGCGATCTTCTCGGGGGAGTAGCCGGCGACCGCGCGCAGCAGGTGGTACGCCTCGGCGATCAGCTGCATGTCGGCGTACTCGATGCCGTTGTGCACCATCTTCACGAAGTGACCGGCGCCGTCGGGGCCGATGTGCGCGACCGTCGGGGCGCCGTCCGGAGCCTTCGCGGCGACGCGCTCCAGCAGCGGGCCGAGGGACGCGTAACTCTCCGTGGAGCCGCCCGGCATGATGCTCGGTCCGTGCAGCGCGCCCTCCTCGCCGCCGGAGATGCCCACGCCCACGAAGTGGATACCGCGCTCGCGCAGTTCCTTCTCGCGGCGCCGGGTGTCCGCGAAGTGCGCGTTGCCGCCGTCGATGATGACGTCGCCCTCTTCGAGCAGGGGCGCGAACTCCTGGATCACGGCATCGGTCGGGTCGCCGGCCTTCACCATGATGACGAGACGGCGCGGGCGCTCCAGCGCCGCGACGAACTCCTCGGCCGAGTCGGCGGGTACGAAGACGCCCTCGTCGCCGAACTCGTCGACCAGGGCGTGGGTCTTCGACGCTGTGCGGTTGTGCAGGGCGACGGTGAAGCCGTTGCGGGCGAAGTTCCGGGCGAGATTGCGGCCCATCACCGCGAGCCCGGTGACGCCGATCTGGGCAGTACCACTCATGCGTGTGTGCTCCTGGGTCTCCGTCGGATGTGCCTCGTCCGGCGGTAGAGGTGTACGTACCGGCGGACGAGGCTGTTCATCGATGTTCAAGCCGCCCCGCATTCTTCCGCATTCCGGGTCGGGCGCGTCGATTCCGTTCACCTCTTGGGCGGAAGTGGGGTCCGTACGGGTCATCGTTCACCAACTCTTGACACTCTCTCAGCGGCGGCGTAACACTGGCCTGGCTTTGGAGAGCGCTCTCCCGCAGTGATTCCGGCGATCGAGATGTGATCGCGGTGATCTTGACGGTCCTTCGGATCCGGGAGCCGCTCCCCGCGGTGCACCGTCCAGTACCACTCTCTCCCCCCACCGCATACGACGCGTATGCGGACGAAGAGCGGCATGGAGGTCCGCATGGCCGAAAGATTCCGCAGAACCACCCTGGTGTCCGCGTTGCTCGTCTTCACCGCCCTGGCCCTGGTGGCCATGGGTCTGACCGCGATCACGGACACCGCCACCGCCGACCCCGGGAACGGCCGCGGCACCACGGCCGCGTCCCACGCGGGACACAAGATGCCCCCGGCCGTCCCCGTACCCTCGGGCGACGACCCCGACGGCGACGGCTACATACCGGCGAACCCGCCGGTCACCGGCGTCGTACCGTCGGACGAACTGCCGCCGCACCGCTACTTCCACGAGTTCCAGGCCAACTGCGAGGTCACCCACACCAGGCCGGACGACCCGATCGTCTATCCGGGGCAGCCGGGTGCCTCGCACGACCACACCTTCATGGGCAACAGGACCACCGACGCCAACAGCACCACGGCCTCGCTGGACGCCGGCACCACCGGGTGCAAGGCGCCGGGCGACCGGTCCGCGTACTGGATGCCGACCCTGCTCAACGGGGACACGCCGGTACGGCCCATTGGCCCGCAGGTCATCTACTACAAGGCGGGAGTCACCGACTACCGCACCGTCCGGCCGTTCCCGAAGGGCCTGCGGTTCGTGGTCGGCAGCCCGACGCAGACGGCCGACGAGTTCCGCGACCACCCGGGCTGGGTGGAGGGCTGGGAGTGCGGAAACTCGTTCAACAACACCGAGATCCCGCTCAGTTGCCCGGACACCCGTGATGTCCAGCTCAACCTCCGCTTCCAGGCGCCCAGTTGCTGGGACGGAAGGTATCTGGACACCCCGGACCACAAGAGCCATATGGCCTATCCGCTGGTCCAGGGCGCCAACCAGGACGTCTGCCCGACGTCGCACCCGGTGGCGCTGCCGATGGTCGAGTTCAAGATGGCCTGGCCGGTGAACGGGGACATGTCCAAGGTGAGACTCGCCAGTGGAACGGGACATTCCTTCCACTACGACTTCTTCAACGCCTGGGACAACGCCACGCTGGCCGCCATGGTCAACCACTGTGTCGTGGGCGGCCTCCAGTGCGACGCGCGCGGCTACGACCAGAACAATCCCGGGGCCGGTGCGGCCCTGAACGAGGACTACGAACTGCCGTGACCGAAGGCGCTCTTCCGCCGGGGTGGAGAACGCCCCGGTGGGAGAGCGCTCTCCCACTCCGCGTTGCGCGCCTCCCATATCCCTCCGCCCGCACTCTCCCCACAGGTGACTCATGAGCGATTCACGACTCTTTCCGAGATCCGCGCCAGGCCGCCTCCGTACGCTGGCGTCGGTCGCCGCCACCACCCTTCTCGCGGCCATCGCCGTGACCGTCCCGGCCGCCGCTCCCGCGCAGGCGGCGGGCAGCGTCGTCAAGGTCACCGGGTCCCAGGGTGCCTGGCAGCTGACCGTCGACGGAGCGCCGTACCAGGTCAAGGGCCTGACCTGGGGCCCGGCCGTAGCCGACGTCGGCACCTACATGCCCGATGTGGCCTCCATGGGCGTCAACACCGTCCGGACCTGGGGCACCGACGGCACCACCAAGCCGCTCCTCGACTCCGCCGCCGCCAACGGCATCAAGGTCATCGCCGGCTTCTGGCTCCAGCCCGGCGGCGGCCCCGGCAGCGGCGGCTGCGTCAACTACCTCACCGACACCCAGTACAAGAACGACATGCTCGCCGAGTTCCCGAAGTGGGTGGAGACCTACAAGGACCACGCGGGTGTGCTGATGTGGAACGTCGGGAACGAGTCCGTACTCGGCCTCCAGAACTGCTACAGCGGCGACGCGCTGGAGCAGCAGCGCAACGCGTACACGACCTTCGTCAACGACATCGCCAAGAAGATCCACTCGGTCGACCCGAACCACCCCGTGACCTCGACCGACGCCTGGACCGGAGCCTGGCCCTACTACCAGCGCAACTCGCCCGACCTCGATCTGTACGCGGTCAACTCCTACGCCGACGTCTGCAACATCGAGGAGACCTGGAACGCCGGCGGCTACACCAAGCCCTACATCGTCACCGAGGGCGGTCCCGCCGGTGAGTGGGAGGTGGACGACGACGTGAACGGTGTGGCGTCGGAGCCCGCCGACACGGCGAAGGCCCAGGGCTACAAGGACGCGTGGAACTGTGTCGTCGGCCACGAGGGGGTCGCGCTCGGAGCGACGCTCTTCCACTACGGCACCGAGTACGACTTCGGCGGTGTCTGGTTCAATCTGCTGCCCGCGGGCCAGAAACGCCTCTCCTACTACGCGGTGAAGGAGGCGTACGGCAGGAGCACCGCCGGTGACAACAAGCCACCGGTGATCTCCAACATGGCCGTCGACGGCGCGACTTCCGTACCGGCCGGACGTCCCTTCAAGGTCACGTCGGACATCACGGACCCGGACGGTGACGCGCTGAGCTACGAGGTGCTGGTCAACAGCAAGTACATCGACAACAGCGGCCAGTTGACCCCGGCGCGGTTCACCGCCGAGGGCAACGGGGACTTCACCGTGACCGCGCCGGACCGGCTCGGGGTGTGGAAGGTCTACATCAAGGCGTCCGACGGCAAGGGCAACGTGGGGATCGAGACCAAGTCCTTCAAGGTCGTGCCGCCGCCCGTCGACGGCACCAACGTGGCCAGGGGGAAGCCGGCCACGGCGTCGTCCTTCCAGCCCGGCAGCGTCGGCTGCCCGTGCCCGGCGGCCAACGCCGTCGACGGCGACTTCGGCAGCCGGTGGGCCAGTGACTGGTCCGACCCGCAGTGGATCCAGGTCGACCTGGGCGCGCGGACCGACTTCAAGCACATCCAGCTCGCCTGGGAGGCCGCGTACGCCAAGAGCTACACCGTCCAGACGTCCGACAACGGGCAGGACTGGAGCACCCTGCGGACCGTGACGGGGGGTGACGGGGGCATCGACGACATCGCGGTCACCGGCGCGGCCCGGTACGTACGGGTGAACGGGACCGAGCGCGGCACCGCGTGGGGCTACTCGCTCTACGAGTTCGGGGTCTATCGCTGACCGCGCCGCGCCGCGCTCTCCCCGCCGGCGGCGCGGTGGTCCCGCGGCGGGTCACGGAGTCCGTCTCCC
>NZ_JBHXRX010000048.1:0-64739 GCF_042714995.1 Streptomyces sp. NPDC058665 | reverse complement strand
CTTCGGGGGTGCCGGGCCTCGGCGCGTTCCCGGGTACGGCTCAGGCCGAGTGCGGCAGCGCCGACGGAAGTACGGGATCCTCGAACGGCAGCCCCTTCGTGTACCGCTCCACCTCGTCCAGCGCCTGATCCGTCATCCGGTGGACCTCCCCGCCCAGCGAGCCCGCGACATGCGGGGTCAGCAGCACGTTCGGCAGGTCGTACAACGGCGACTCGGGCGACGGCGGTTCGGGATCCGTCACGTCGAGCACCGCGCTCAGCCGGCCGGAGACCAGCTGCGGCAGCAGCGCGTCCTCGTCGATCAGCGAGCCGCGCGCGGTGTTGATCAGCGTGGCCCCGTCGGGCATCGCGGCGAGCTGGGCCGCGCCGATCATCCGGTGGGTGGCCGGGACCTGCGGAGCGTGGACCGACACCACCTGGCTCCGCGCGCACAGCTCGGTCAGCGCCACCTGCTCGACACCGAGAGCCCCGGCGGCGGCGGTGTTGACGTACGGGTCGTACAGCAGGACGTCGAGATCGAACGGCCGCAGCAGCTCGATCACCCGGCGGCCGATCCGGGACGCGCCGACGATCCCGACCGTACGGCGGTAGTTGCCCGCCCCGCTCAGCTCCTGGTGCCAGTCGTGGGGGGCGCGCAGCTCCCGGTGGCGGTGGGCCGAGTGAAGGACCCGCTTGCCCGCGAAGAGGATCGCGGCCAGCGTGTACTCGGCGACGGGCTCGGCGTTGGCCGCCGCCGCCGACGCGACCGCGATCCCGCGCTCCCAGCAGGCGTCCGTGATGTGGTGCTTGACGGTGCCCGCCGCGTGCACGATGGCGCGCAGCCGCGGCGCGGCGTCGAGGACCCCGGCGGTGAGCGGTGGCGCGCCCCAGCAGGTGATCAGCAGTTCGGCGTCGGCGAGCGCGGCGGCGACGGCGGGGTCGAGACCGGGGCCGGCCAGGGTGTGGGCGACACGTCGCGGATCGGTGCGTACGAGGCTGGTCAGCCGGGAGAGATGAGCGGGGGAGAACAGCCGCTCCGCGATGCCCGGACCCATCGAGAGCAGCGCGGAGGGCCGATTGTCAGTGGCGTCCTGCATGGTGGAAGTCGCTCTCCTCGTGGGGTCGGCGTGGGTGGTACGGCGGGCCGGACCGGCGGGTCGTCGCCGCTATCGCGGCCCGTACTTCCGCCCCGTCTTCGACGTCACCCCGCCGAGCAACCCCCGCGGCGCCAGCTTCACCGCGCCCATCAGGGCCTTGTACCGGGGGTCCGGCACCGACACCGTCTTGCCGCGCGCCAGATCGGTCAGCGCCGCGGTCACCAGTTTGTCGGCGTCCAGCCACATCCAGTTGGGGATTCTGTCCGTCCCCATCCCCGCCCGGTCGTGGAACTCCGTGCGCGTGAAGCCGGGGCAGAGCGCCATCAGCCGTACCCCGGTCCCCTCCAGGTCCCGCGCGGCGCCCTCCGTGAACTGCACGACCCATGCCTTCGACGCGCCGTACGTCCCGCGCGGCAGGAAAGCGGCCACCGACGACACGTTCACCACCCCGCCGCGCCCGCGCTCCCGCATTCCGACGACGGCCGCCGACGTCAGCCGCAGCACCGCCTCGCAGTGCACCTTCAGCATCGTCAGCTCGTCGGCCATCGACACGTCCAGGAACCGGCCCTTGTTCCCGAACCCCGCGTTGTTGACCAGCAGATCGACCGGGTGCTTGAGGTCGCCCAGACGCTCCTCGACCGCCGCGATCCCCAGGTCGGTGGAGAGATCGGCGGTCAGCACCTCGGCCTCGATGCCGTGCAGGTCGTGGAGTTCGGTCGCCTGGTGCTGAAGGCGCTCGGTGTCACGTGCGACCAGCACCAGATTGTGGCCGCTTCCCACCCCGCCGGAGGTCCCGCCCGCCGCCAGCCGCCGCGCGAAGGCGGCGCCGATACCCGCTGTGGCGCCCGTAATCAAAGCAGTCGTCATAGGCGGCACGTTAGACGGTCGCGCGCCCGGCGCGAACGGCCGTCCGGCCACCGGAAGGCGCCCCCGCCCACCACCGGGCGCCCCCGGCACACCGCTTCCCGCCCTGTTGTCGTTTCCGGGAGTCACACCACCCCGGCGCTCTCGTCGGCGGTTCCGTCCGTCTGACCGGGGATTGTCGCGGCGCCGGCCGTCCCGTCGCCGTACCTCGCCACGTACTCCCGCGCGGTCCTCAACTCCTCGGTGTGCAGGGCCTCTCCGGCGGCCAGCACCCTCGGCAGCAGCTCGCGCTCGGTCGTCGCGGCCCGGAAGGCGAGAGCCACCGTCACCTCGTGCTCGGGCCGGTGCACGATCTCGACCGGGTCGCCCGCCCGGACCTCGCCGGGCACCACGACCCGGAAGTACGCCCCGGTGACCCCCTGCCGGGTGAACCGCCTGACCCACCCCTTCTCGCCGAGCCGGCCCGCGAACGTACGGCACGGGACCCGCCCGCTCGTCGCCTCCAGCACCAGATCGGGGCCGACCCGCCAACGCTCGCCGATCAGCGTCCCGTTGAGATCGAGACCGGCCGTGGTGAGGTTCTCGCCGAAGCAGCCGTTGGCCAGCGGACGCCCCAACTCCCGCTCCCAGAAGTCCAGATCCTCCCGCGCGTACACGTACACGGCCTGGTCGCTGCCGCCGTGATGGCGCAGATCGCACACCGTGTCCCCGACGAGACCGCTCGCGCCCGTGCCCTTGGGGCCGGGATCGCGCACCGCGACCGGGCCGTCCACCGGCTGTTTGTCGATACCGGTCGCGCCGCCGGGCGCGTCCGTGTACGCGACGGTCTTGGCACGTCCCACATTCACGGTCAGAACTCTCATGCCAGGAACGCTAACCCGCCGCCCCGGCCGAGGGCCTCCCAAATGTGCTGCCCCGAATTTCCCCGTACCCCCAAGTTTCCCTTATGTTTGCGGGGTGATCGAAGCCCGTCATCTCCGTGTCCTGCGTGCCGTCGCCACCACCGGCTCGTTCTCCGCCGCGGCGCGGGAACTGGGCTGCACCCAGCCCGCCGTCAGCCAGCAGATGAAGGTCCTCGAAGCCTCGGTCGGTACGACCCTGCTGATCAGGACCAGCCGCGCGATGCGCCTCACCCAGGCCGGCGAAGTGCTTGTACGGCACGCGACGGGCATCCTCTCCGGACTCACCGCCGCCGAGGAGGAGGTCGCCGCCATCGCGGGCCTGCGCGCCGGCCGGGTCCGGCTGGTCTCGTTCCCGAGCGGCAGCTCCACGCTCGTCCCCGCCGCGCTGGCCGCCCTGCGCACCGCGCACCCCGGCACCCGCGTCTCGCTCGTCGACGCGGAGCCGCCACGCTCCGTCGAGATGCTGCGCGACGGCGACTGCGACGTGGCGCTGGCCTTCCGTTACGGCTCCACCGGCGGCGCCGGGGAGTGGGACGACCTGGTCGTACGCCCGCTGCTGACCGACCGGCTGGTGGGGCTGCTCCCGGAGAAGCACCGGCTGGCCGGGGCCGCCGCCGTCTCCATCGCGGATCTCGCCGACGAGTCCTGGATCGCGGGCTGTCCGCGCTGCCGGCACCAACTGGTGGAAGCCTGCGCGAAGGCGGGCTTCACCCCCCGTATCGACTTCGCGACGGACGACTATCCCGCGGTGATCGGCCTGGTCGGGGCCGGACTCGGGGTCGCGTTCCTGCCGGAGCTGGCGATGGAGTCGGTGCTGCCGAAGGCCGCCCGTACGGTCACCGTCGACCCCGCGGTGCGGCGGGAGATCGTCGCGCTCACCCTGCCCGATCTGGCACGGGTCCCGGCGGTGGCGGCGACGCTGGATCAACTGGAACGGGCCGCTTCGCGCTGACTCCGTTCTCTTCCCCCGCCCTCTCCCCCTGGCCCCCTGCCCCGCTCCCGCCGTGACGGGAGCGCGGTGGTCCGAGCCGCGCGCGGTGCGCGGTCGATGCGGAAACGTCAGTGCAGAAACGTTTCTGCGTAATGTTTGTCGCAGGTCAGGCGCGTCCCGACCCGTTCGCCCCCGTGGTCGCGATCAACCGGGTGCGTGCGCGCCCCATCAGTTCCTCGCGTTCGTCCTCCGTCAGCCCGCCCCACACGCCGTACGGCTCCCGCACCGCCAGCGCGTGCGCCGCGCACTGCGCGCGGACCGGGCATCTCATGCACACCTCTTTGGCCGAGGTTTCGCGGGCGCTGCGGGCCGCGCCCCTCTCTCCCTCCGGGTGAAAGAACAGCGAACTGTCGACGCCGCGACAAGCGGCGAGGAGCTGCCAGTCCCACAGATCTGCGTTCGGTCCGGGAAGACGGGAGAAATCTGCCATTGCTCATGTCCCCTTGCATCCGTGGAGGCGGATATGGGTCGACCGGGCGCGATGCACCCCGGGGCGCCGGGTGTGAGCCCGACGCGCCGACCGCATCTCTTCACGACCGTACATCTCCTGTGTAAGTAGATGTAAATATGACTCATTGGGAATCTAGCCACAGACACCAGCAAAAGCGAAGAAAAGCCGCTAAATGGGGCATGGCTCAGCGTGATCGAGCGGTGACCTGCGAGGCTCTGCTCTGTGCGCACCTCCTCACGTAGAGTGCCGAGGGCGATTTCGGACCCGTAACTCTTTCGAGTGACCGTCGTTGAGTGTGCGAGGCGGTTGAAGGAAGAAGCGATCGGGCACATGTCCGATGGCGTCAATCGCACAGGTGACCACATGTACTCAGCCTGGAGGCTCAAGGTGACGCGCATCAGCTGCGGAGGGCGGCCATGACATCCGTCCTCGTCTGTGACGACTCCCCGCTTGCCCGAGAGGCGCTGCGCCGCGCGGTTGCGACCGTGCCCGGCGTCGAGCGCGTGACGACCGCGGCCAACGGTGAGGAAGTCCTCCGCCGCTGGGGCGCGGACCGCTCGGACCTGATTCTGATGGACGTGCGCATGCCCGGTCTGGGCGGCGTCGAGACCGTTCGCCGGCTGCTGTCCGCCGACCCGGGCGCCCGGATCATCATGCTCACGGTCGCCGAGGACCTGGACGGGGTCGCGCTCGCGGTCGCCGCAGGTGCCCGCGGCTATCTGCACAAGGACGCGTCCCGCGCGGAGCTGCGCGCGACGGTCACGCAGGCGCTCGCCGACCCGACGTGGCGGCTCGCCCCGCGCCGGCTCAGGTCGGCGGAGATGGGCGCGGCGCCCACGCTCACCGCGCGTGAGATCCAGGTGCTCGAAGGCATGAGCCACGGCCGGTCGAACGCGGAGATCGGGCGCGAGCTCTTCCTCTCGGAGGACACGGTCAAGACCCACGCCCGGCGGCTGTTCAAGAAGCTCGGCGCATCGGACCGCGCGCACGCCGTGGCCCTCGGATTCCGCTGGGGTCTGGTCCGTTAGGCGCTGGTCGGAGGCGTCCGGGCGGCCCGTCCGGACAGTCGCGTAACCCCGTCTGCCCGTGCGGCGGACGGGGCGGCGGAGAGGGTCACCGGTGCCCGTACGCCACAGTTACCCGCCCGATGCCGCATCCTTGAGGTGTGGAGTTCCTCGGGGACGAGTCGGGCGAGCGGAAGGGGAGGGCGCAGGAGATGAGTTCCGGCGCACCTGCTCATAACGCTTCGGTGCACAACTATGAACGTGGTGCCACGGATCGGCAGCCTCCGAGGCACCATGGGCGGATGCGCGATGACGAGACCACGGTGATCGGTGCGCTCGTTCACCGTGCCGTCGAGGGGGACGGGCAGGCCACGCACGATCTTCTGGCCCATGTGCATCCCCTCGCGCTGCGCTACTGCCGCACGCGGCTCAACCGACTGCCCGGTGACGCACGCCACTTCGTGGAGGACCTCGCGCAGGAGGTCTGCGTCGCCGTCCTGATGGCGCTCCCGCGCTACCGGGACACCGGCAGGCCCTTCGAGGCCTTCGTCTTCGCCATCGCCGCGCACAAGGTCGCGGATCTCCAGCGGGCCGCGATGCGGCACCCCGGCTCCACGGCGGTGCCCTCGGACGAGATGCCCGAGCGGCCCGACGACTCCCTCGGCCCGGAGGAGCGCGCGCTGCTCAGCAGCGACGCGGAGTGGGCGAAGAAGCTCCTCGCCAACCTCCCCGACAACCAGCGCGAACTGCTCGTCCTGCGGGTCGCCGTGGGGCTGACCGCCGAGGAGACCGGCCAGATGCTGGGGATGTCGCCCGGCGCCGTACGGGTCGCGCAGCACCGCGCGCTCAGCAGACTGCGCGCGCTCGCCGAGCAGTAGCCGCACCCGGCGGGCGGCCCCGGGCGCCTGCTGAGAGTGCGGGAGCGTGGAATCAGACGCCTCCGCTTCCCGTTAGCATGGACATCCGCACCGATCAAGGCCATTTGGGGAAGGTGTCATGACTGCAAACGTCGACGGAGTGCCTGAGAAGTTCGCGACGCTCGGGCTGACATACGACGACGTGCTGCTGCTGCCCGGCGCTTCGGAGGTCCTGCCGAACGAGGTGGACACCACGTCCCTGGTCTCCCGCAACGTCAGGGTGAACCTTCCCCTGCTCTCCGCCGCGATGGACAAGGTCACCGAGGCCCGCATGGCGATCGCCATGGCGCGGCAGGGCGGCGTGGGCGTGCTGCACCGCAATCTCTCCATCGCCGACCAGGCCAACCAGGTCGACCTCGTGAAGCGCTCCGAGTCCGGCATGGTCACCGACCCGATCACGGTCGGCCCCGACGCGACGCTCGCGGAGGCCGACGAACTCTGCGCCAAGTTCCGGATCAGCGGCGTCCCGGTCACCGACGCCGCCGGCAAGCTCCTCGGCATCGTCACCAACCGTGACATGGCCTTCGAGTCGGACCGTGCGCGCCAGGTGCGCGAGGTCATGACGCCGATGCCGCTGGTCACCGGCAAGGTCGGCATCTCCGGTGTGGACGCCATGGAGCTGCTGCGCCGCCACAAGATCGAGAAGCTTCCGCTCGTCGACGACAAGGGCATCCTCAAGGGCCTCATCACGGTCAAGGACTTCGTCAAGGCCGAGAAGTACCCGAACGCGGCGAAGGACGGCGAGGGCAGGCTGCTCGTCGGCGCGGCCGTCGGCGCCAGTCCCGAGGCGCTGGAGCGGTCCCAGGCGCTGGTCGCGGCCGGGGTGGACTTCCTGGTCGTGGACACCTCGCACGGCCACAACAGCAACGCGCTGAGCTGGATGTCCAAGATCAAGTCGAGCGTTCCGGTGGATGTCATCGGCGGGAACGTGGCCACCCGTGACGGCGCCCAGGCACTGATCGACGCGGGCGTGGACGGTGTGAAGGTCGGTGTCGGCCCCGGCTCGATCTGTACGACGCGTGTCGTCGCCGGCATCGGCGTCCCCCAGGTCACGGCGATCTACGAGGCCGCGGTGGTCTGCCAGGCGGCGGGCGTCCCGGTCATCGGCGACGGCGGCCTCCAGTACTCGGGCGACATCGGCAAGGCTCTCGCGGCCGGCGCGTCCACGGTGATGCTCGGCAGCCTGCTCGCGGGCTGCGAGGAGTCGCCGGGTGAGCTCCAGTTCATCAACGGCAAGCAGTTCAAGTCGTACCGCGGCATGGGGTCACTGGGTGCGATGCAGTCGCGCGGTCAGGGCCGTTCGTATTCGAAGGACCGCTACTTCCAGGGCGAGGTGTCCGCGGACGACAAGCTGGTCCCCGAGGGCATCGAGGGCCAGGTGCCGTACCGCGGCCCGCTGAGTGCCGTGCTGCACCAACTGATCGGTGGTCTGCGGCAGACCATGGGGTATGTGGGCGCGGCCTCCATCGACGAGATGGAGCGCAAGGGCCGGTTCGTCCGGATCACGGCCGCGGGTCTCAAGGAGAGCCACCCGCACGACATCCAGATGACGGTCGAGGCGCCGAACTACACCAGGCGCTGACGTCCGGCCCGTCGATGAGGGGCGGCCCCCGCTCGATCAAGTCCTGTCAGCCGGACAGGGCCCGGGGCCGCCCCTCACGGGTGCGCCGGGGCGGGTCGGGGATACTGAAGCCGCAGACGCAGAGGAAAGGCCATACATCGTGACTGAGATCGAGATCGGCCGCGGCAAGCGCGGACGCCGCGCGTACGCCTTCGACGACATCGCCGTCGTCCCCAGCCGGCGCACCCGCGACCCGAAGGAGGTCTCGATCGCCTGGCAGATCGACGCCTACCGCTTCGAGCTGCCGTTCCTGGCCGCCCCCATGGACTCCGTGGTCTCGCCGAGCACGGCGATCCGCATCGGTGAGCTGGGCGGTCTCGGCGTGCTCAACCTCGAAGGTCTGTGGACCCGTTACGAGGACCCGCAGCCGCTGCTGGACGAGATCGCCGAGCTGGACCGGGCGACCGCCAACCGCAGGCTCCAGGAGATCTACGCCGCGCCGATCCAGGAGGAGCTGATCGGCCGGCGCATCAAGGAGGTGCGCGACTCGGGCGTGGTCACGGCCGCCGCGCTGTCGCCGCAGCGAACCGCCCAGTTCTCCAAGGCGGTTGTCGACGCCGGGGTGGACATCTTCGTCATCCGGGGGACCACGGTCTCCGCCGAGCACGTCTCTGGCGCGGCCGAGCCGCTGAACCTGAAGCAGTTCATCTACGAGCTGGACGTCCCGGTCATCGTCGGCGGCTGCGCGACCTACACCGCCTCGCTGCACCTGATGCGGACCGGCGCGGCCGGTGTGCTCGTGGGCTTCGGCGGCGGGGCCGCGCACACCACACGTAACGTGCTGGGCATCCAGGTGCCGATGGCGACCGCCGTCGCCGACGTGGCCGCGGCGCGGCGCGACTACATGGACGAGTCCGGCGGGCGGTACGTGCACGTGATCGCCGACGGCGGCGTGGGCTGGTCCGGAGACCTGCCCAAGGCCGTCGCGTGCGGCGCGGACGCGGTGATGATGGGCTCCCCGCTGGCGCGCGCGAGCGACGCGCCGGGCAAGGGGCGCCACTGGGGCATGGAGGCGGTCCACGAGGACGTGCCGCGCGGCAAGCTGGTGGATCTGGGCGTCGTCGGCACGACGGAGGAGGTCCTGACCGGCCCGTCGCACAGTCCGGACGGCTCGATGAACTTCTTCGGCGCGCTCAAGAGGGCGATGGCGACGACCGGTTACAGCGAGCTCAAGGAGTTCCAGCGAGTCGAGGTGACGGTCGCGGACTCGCAGCACAGCCGCTGAAGTCACGAAGGGTGCCCCGGACCGTACGCGGTCCGGGGCACCTTCGTGTGCGCGGGGCGGCAACCGCCCCGCGATCAGGCCTTCTTGGCTGCCGAGACGGCCGCGAACGCGGCGAGGGCGAAGAAGAGGAACGTCATCGCTTCCTTGCCCTGGTTCCACGCCTCGGTGAGGAGGCTGAAGTGGTCGAAGAGCATCTCCGTCGTCGACAGACCCAGCTCCTCGGCCCCGATGATCGCGATGCCGAAGATCTGGCCGAGGTAGACGGCGGCCAGGGCGAACACGGCGCTGGCGACGGCGAGGATCGGGTTGCGGCCACCGACCTTGCCCGCGACCAGACCGATGACGAAGCCGACAGCGATGGCGGCGAAGCCGATCTCGCTCTCGATCGCACCGGCGATGCCGCCGTAGATCGCGGCGGCGGCGATCGCGGTGACGGCCGCCGCCCCGAGCCCGAGGCCCACGTTGTCGCGGACCGGCGGGGCCGGCGCGAAGGGGTTGCCGGGGCCGGGCGGGACGGGGCCGCCGCCGAACGGGTTTCCGGGCGGCTGGAATGACTGGCTCATGAAGAATCCCCCAAGGAAAGCTCGCACCGTTGTGCGAGCGCCCTGGACCATAGCAGGCCGGTACGACACCGCCCCAGGCAATTGCCCGGCTGCGGACGGGGGGTGGGCCGACGTCTCAGAGCCGGTGCGCCGCGCCCGCCGGGCTCGCTCCCCGGGTGTCGAGCAGCAACTGCGCCTTCACGGCGAGCCCTTGGAGGTCGTACGTACGGTGGTGCTGGAGCAGCACCGTCAGATCGGCCTGCGCCGCGGCCTCGTAAAGAGAGTCGGCGCGCGGGACGGGCAGATCGCGTACGCGCCAGTCGTGGACGTACGGGTCGTGGTAGCTGACGGTCGCGCCCAGGTCCATCAGCCGGCAGGCGATCTCGGTGGCCGGTGAGCTCTCCTGGTCGGCGTGGTCCTGCTTGTAGGTGACGCCGAGCAGCAGGACGCGGGCGCCCCGCGCGGACTTGCCGTGCTCGTTGAGGAGCGTGGCGCAGCGCTGGATGACGTACTGCGGCATGCGCGTGTTGATCTCCTGGGCGAGGCCGACCATGCGCAGCGGGTGGCCGGGGGTGCGGCCCGCGTGCGGCAGATAGCTGGGGTCCATGGGGACGCCGTGGCCGCCCACGCCGGGGCCTGGGCGGAAGGCCTGGAAGCCGAACGGCTTGGTCTCGGCACATCGGATGACGTCCCACAGGTCGACGCCGAGGTCGTGGCAGAGCACGGCCATCTCGTTGACCAGGGCGATGTTGACGTGTCTGAAGTTGGTTTCGAGGAGCTTGACGGTCTCGGCCTCGCGCGGCCCGCGCGCGCGGACCACCTTGTCGGTGAGGCGTCCGTAGAAGGCGGCGGCCGATTCGGTGCAGGCGGGGGTGAGTCCGCCGATCACCTTGGGGGTGTTGGTGAGGCCGTGGGTGCGGTGGCCGGGGTCGAGACGGCCGGGGGAGTACGCGAGGTGGAAGTCGCGTCCGGCGCGCAGGCCCGAGCCCTCTTCCAGGATCGTGCGCAGGAACCCCTCCGTGGTGCCGGGGCCCGCCGGTGATTCGAGGAGCACGGTGGTGTGCGGGCGCAGCCGGGCGGCCAGGGCGCGCGCGGCCTCGCCGACGGCGGTGAGGTCCAGCGTGCGGTCGGGCCCGAGAGGGGTGGGCGCGCAGATGACGGCGGTACGGACCCGGCCCAGTTCGGTCGGGTTGGTGGTGGGCCGGAAGCCGCCGGAGAGCATACGGCGCACGTCGGAGGCGGTGAGCGAGCCGTCGACCGGGGTGCGGCCCGCCGCCAGTTCGGCGACGGGCCGTGGATCGGAGTCGTAGCCGATGGTCTCGATGCCGGCGGCCACGGCGGCCTGGGCGAGGGGGAGGCCGAGATGGCCGAGTCCGATGACGGCGAGGTCTGCGGGCATGTGAGCCGTCCTTTCCCTTAACCGGAGGAGACAGAGGGCGCAACCCCTGTGGACAGAACGAGCGAGTGCAATGTCAGACTAGGCGTAAATATGACCGATATGCGTCATTACATGGCCGGACAATGAGTGACATGTCTGGCGATTTATCAGGTCCGATCCGATCTTCAGCCGGTGTTGTCCACAGGCGGTGGCTGAAGTCGGTGAGGGCGGACAGAATCGAAGAGCCCGAACAACACGGGGGGCGAGGGAGGCAGCGGTGAGGACAGCGACACTGGGACCGGAGGAGCGCGCCACGGCTCTGGCGGAGATGGCCGAGCGTGAACTGGACGTGTTGGTCGTGGGCGCGGGTGTGGTCGGTGCCGGGACCGCGCTCGACGCCGTCACGCGGGGGCTCTCGACCGGGCTCGTCGAGGCGCGTGACTGGGCTTCGGGCACGTCGAGCCGGTCGAGCAAGCTGATCCACGGGGGCCTGCGCTATCTGGAGATGCTCGACTTCGGCCTCGTCAGGGAGGCTCTCAAGGAGCGCGGCCTGCTGCTGGAGCGGCTGGCCCCGCATCTGGTGAAGCCGGTGCCGTTCCTCTACCCGTTGCGGCACAAGGGGTGGGAGAGGTTCTACGCCGGATCGGGCGTCGCGCTGTACGACGCGATGTCGTTCTCCTCGGGCCACGGCAGGGGTCTGCCGACGCACCGCCATCTCTCCCGCCGCCGCGCGCTGCGCGTGGCGCCCGCGCTCAAGAAGGACGCGCTGGTGGGCGCGTTGCAGTACTACGACGCGCAGATGGACGACGCGCGCTATGTGGCCACCCTGGTGCGTACGGCCGCGAGCTACGGCGCGCATCCCGCGAGCAGGGCCCGCGTGGTCGGCTTCCTGCGCGAGGGCGAGCGGGTCGTCGGGGCCCGGGTGCGGGACGTGGACGGGGCAGGGGAGTACGAGATCCGGGCGAAGCAGATCGTCAACGCGACCGGGGTGTGGACCGACGACACCCAGGCGCTGATCGGCGAGCGCGGACAGTTCCACGTGCGGGCGTCGAAGGGCATCCATCTGGTCGTCCCCAAGGACCGCATCCACTCCTCGACCGGGCTGATCCTGCGGACCGAGAAGTCGGTGCTGTTCGTCATCCCGTGGGGCAGACACTGGATCGTGGGCACCACCGACACCGACTGGGACCTCGACAAGGCGCACCCGGCCGCCTCCAGCGCGGACATCGACTATCTCCTCGAACACGTCAACTCGGTCCTCGCCGTACCGCTGACGCGTGACGACGTGGAAGGGGTGTACGCGGGGCTGCGCCCGCTGCTGGCAGGCGAGTCCGACGCGACGAGCAAGCTGTCGCGCGAGCACACGGTCGCGCACCCGGTGCCGGGGATGGTCGTCGTCGCCGGCGGCAAGTACACGACCTACCGGGTCATGGCCAAGGACGCGGTGGACGAGGCGGTGCACGGCCTCGACCAGCGGGTGGCGGGCTGCGTGACGGAGGACATCCCGCTGCTCGGCGCCGAGGGCTACCGCGCTCTGTGGAACGCGCGGGCGGGGATCGCCGCGCGGACCGGCCTCCATGTGGTGCGCGTGGAGCATCTGCTGAACCGGTACGGGGCGCTGGTCGAGGAGCTGCTGGAGCTGATCGCGGCCGACCCGGGGCTCGGCGAGCCGCTCGGCGCCGCCGAGGACTATCTGCGGGCCGAGATCGTGTACGCGGCGTCGCACGAGGGGGCACGCCATCTGGACGACGTCCTGACGAGGCGGACGCGTATCTCGATCGAGACGTTCGACCGGGGGACGCGCTCCGCGCGGGAGTGCGCGGAGCTGATGGCGCCGGTCCTCGGCTGGGACACGGACCAGATCGACAAGGAGGTCGAGCACTACCGCAAGCGGGTGGAGGCGGAGCGCGAGTCGCAGCGGCAGCCGGACGACCTGACGGCGGACGCGGCGAGGCTCGGGGCGCCGGACATCGTGCCGCTGTGAGATGCCCGGCTGCCCGGGGTTGTTCGGGTGCTCGCGTGTCCGGGTGCCCCGGGTCCCCCGGGTGACTTCCGGAGTGGGGCGCCCGGGGTGGGCCGGGGTGTCCGGGGGGAGTTGAGGCTGGTGGGGCGCCTGTGGCGGCCCTGAGACAGATGTCTCAGAGCGGCTTGTTCGAGCCTCGAACAGGGGCATGACCAGCGACGCCGTCCGCCGGGCCCCGCCCAACGGCCCCGCGCCGGAGTCCGCTTGGGACCTGGGCCCGGCCGACCTCGGACCCGGGAGCATCGCATGCGCCGGAGTGAGGGACAATGGGGGCTCTGTCAGGGCGCGTTACCGCGCCGCGCGCGGGCAGGCGCCAGGGGGATGTCTTCGAACTGGCCCCGCCCGCAGGGCCGACGGACGACAGCCCTCGGGCGCGGGCGGACACCAGGGATCGCAGAGGGGACGCATGGCGGAGGCGGAGCAGTCGCGGGACACGGCGCGGGACCCCGGGAACGACACGGACGACACGGAGCGCGAGACCGAATCGACCCCCGAGGCCGGATCGACCTCTGACGCCAAGGCGGTCTCCGAAGGGCGCCTGCTCTCCGGGCGGTACCGGCTCGGTGAGGTGCTCGGCCGCGGTGGAATGGGCACGGTCTGGCGGGCCGTCGACGAGACGCTGGGCCGTACGGTCGCCGTCAAGGAGCTGCGCTTCCCCAGCAGCATCGACGAGGACGAGAAGCGCCGCCTCATCACGCGCACCCTGCGCGAGGCCAAGGCGATCGCCCGTATCCGCAGCAACGGGGCGGTCACGGTCTACGACGTCGTGGACGAGGACGACCGGCCGTGGATCGTCATGGAACTCATCGAGGGCAAGTCCCTCGCCGACGTCGTCCGCGAGGACGGGATCCTCACCCCGAGGCGCGCCGCCGAGGTCGGGCTCGCGGTCCTGGACGTGCTGCGCTCGGCCCACCTCCAGGGCATCCTGCACCGGGACGTGAAGCCGTCCAACGTGCTGATCTCCGACGACGGACGCGTCGTCCTCACCGACTTCGGCATCGCACAGGTGGAGGGCGACCCGTCGGTCACCTCCACCGGCATGCTCGTCGGCGCCCCCTCGTACATCTCGCCCGAGCGCGCCCGTGGCAAGAAGCCAGGCCCCGCCGCCGACCTGTGGTCGCTGGGCGGACTGCTCTACGCGTCGGTCGAGGGCTGCCCGCCGTACGACAAGGGGTCGGCCATCGCGACCCTCACCGCCGTCATGACCGAGCCGCTCGACCCGCCGAAGAACGCGGGCGCGCTGGAAGAGGTCATCTACGGCCTGCTGGCCAAGGATCCGGCGCTACGGCTCGACGAGCCCGGCGCGCGGGCCCTGCTCCAGGACGTCATCGACGCCCCCGACCCCGCGGAGCAGCCAGAGCCGGCCGCCGACGCGACCCGGGTCGTGCCGCTGCCACCGCTCCCCCTGGTGCCCGAGCCCCGGTCGAAGGGCAAGGCCAAGGAACCTGCCCGCGGCGCAAGCACCGCCGGGGCCGGCGCCGCAGGTACAGGCGGGGCGGGCACGGCAGCCGCGTCGCCGTCCGCACCCGCCACACCCGCACCGGGCGGCAACGCCGCGTACACCCCGGTCACGCGGGCGTCCCTCACCGATGTCGTCCCGCGCCGCACGCTGGCGATCATCGCGGGCGTCGTCGTGCTGGCGATCCTCGCCGTCGTCCTGGCCGTCGCCCTGAGCGACGACTCGGACAAGACGGCCGGGGGCGGCACGGGCAAGGACGACACCGCCGCGTCGGCCGGGGCCACCGCCGGTGACGACGCCAAGGGCGGCGCCGACGACACGGCGGGCAAGGACAAGCAGCAGGATTCGGCCAAGGCGGACGCTGAAGGCAACGCGTCGGACGACCCGGCCTCGAACGGCTCAGGCACGGACAACTCGGGGCCGGGCTCCGGCGATTCCGACTCCGATTCGGATTCCGGCTCCGACTCCGGTTCGGACGGCAAGGGACTGCCCGACGACTTCAAGACGATCACGGACAAGCAGTTCCGCTTCTCCATGGCGATGCCCGACGACTTCCGGCGCACCGGTACGGCGGGCCAGAGTTCGGGCGGGATCTACAGCGAGAACGGCGGATTCCCGCGTATCCAGGTCGACTTCAACGCGAAGCCGACCGACGACGCGAAGCGCGCCTGGGAGCAGCTCGAAGCCCAGATCAAGGGCACCCTCGGCAACTACAAGCGCCTGGGCCTCAAGTCGGTGGAGTTCAACGGCTATCCGACCACCGCCGACTGGGAGTTCGAGCGCGACCAGAACGGCGAACGGGTGCGCGTGCTGAACCGCGGCTTCAAGGCCGACGCCACACACGGCTACGCGATCATGATCACCTGTGAGGCGGGCGAGTGGGACGACGACGAGTGCCGGACGCTCCGTGAGACGGCGTACAGCACTTTCAAGCCGTCGGACTGACGGCGGAGCGCGGCGTGAACGCGTCGCGATGGCGTGAACTCGTGGGCGATACCACCCGTTCCGGTGATTGATGCGACCGTCTGTGGAGCGGCGCGCAAGATGACCGGAACGGGCCACGGCGGTCAGTGGCACGGTGCGCCGGGGCGTACGGGCGCAGGTTGCCGGGAAGGTTAAGACCTGTGTTGCGGCGACCCGGCGGCATATTTCTGTGCGGCCACGTATCGTGAGAGCTCGCGGACCGTACGCAGTCACAATGGGCCGGTAAACGACCGGAATTGGCGGTTTCGCGGGGTCTCCGACGATCCGGAGGCCGAGGGACAGCGCGGGTGTGGGAGGCGTCGTGGACGACTACGCGGGACGGGTACTCGCCGACCGCTACCGCCTTCCCCTGCCCCCGTCCGACGAGTTCGACCTCGTCGAGACGCGTGCGTTCGACACCTACAGCGCGCAGGAAGTCCTCGTCAGGCAAGTGCCGTTGCCTGAGGTCGTGGACGCCGAGATGGTCGACCCGGACGGCGCAGCCGCCACCCGGCGGGTCTCGGGCCGTACGACACGCAGACCCACCGACCCCGCGGTGCGCCGCGCCATCGAGGCCGCGCAGAGCGCCGCGCAGATCCCCGACCACCCCCGGCTCGACCAGGTCTTCGACGTCTTCGCCGAGGGCGGCTCGCTGTGGATAGTGAGTGAACTCGTCGCGGCCAGACCGCTGGCCGCCCTGCTCGCCGAGAAGCCCCTCAACCCTTACCGCGCCGCCGAGATCGCCTCGGACGTGCTCACCGCCGTGCGGGTGCTGCACGCCCACGGCTGGACCCACCGGAACATCACCATCCGCACGGTGCTCGTCTGCGACGACGGGCGCGTGGTGCTCACCGGCCTCGCCGCCGGCGCGGCCGAGGAGGCGCTCTGCGGCTACATGCCGGTGCCCGCTTCGCCCGAGGAGGGCGGTTTCGAAGCCGGTCACCGGCCCGTCGGCGAGATTCCGGGGCCCGTTCCGGGCACCGAACAGGCAGCCGCCGGCATCCCCGCGGGCCGTACGGGCACCTCCGAGGCGCTGCCGCCCGGCACGTCCGCCCTGGGCGTCCCCGTCGGGCCCGCGTCCCCCGGACGCGCGGCGCTGGAGACGGCCCGCTCGGCCGACGGTCCGTACGGCGAGGCGACCTACGGTGACGGTTCGTACGGCGGCCGGTCCTTCGGCGAAGTCCCGTACGGCCAGGGCCCGTACGGAAGCGACGCGTACCGGACCGATCCCTCCGGCCGCCCCGTCGCCCAGGGCGACGCCGACGGCCCTGACAGCCCCGGCGGTACGGGCACGGGCGCCGACAGCGGTACGGGAGCGGCCCCCGTCCTCCCCTACACCGGCAGGCCCGCCCTGCCCGCCAACCCCTCGCGCGGCGGCCCGGCGGACACCCGCGCCGCGCGCGCCGGAGCCATCGCCGCCTACCGCGCGGGAGCGCGCGCCGCCGCCCGGGTCACCGAGGACCAGCAGCGCGACAGTGGCACCGTGCCCGCACAGCGTCCCGTGCCCCTGTCGGACCCCTCGGCCCCCGCAGGCCGCGGCGGCTCCCCGGAGGGCCCATCGGGCGCTGCCGGAGCGGCCGGGCCTTCGCAGAGCGACAACCGCGACCCCGACTGGTGGGCCATGCCGCCCCGCGAGATCGACACCGGGCGCGGACGGTACGAGGACGACGGCGACGACCCCGGCACGGACGACGACGAGCCAGGCCCGCCCCGCCGCGTCCAGTTGGCCGGCACCTGGCACGACGGTCCCTCGGCCCCCGGTGACGGCTCCGCCCCGCTGCCCGCGGGCGGTGGCGACCCGTACCACCAGACGCCAGGCACACGCGGCGTACCGGCGCTGCCCCCGGCCGGCGGCTCGTCCCCGTACCTGCCGCAGCAGAGCGCGGGCAGCACCGGCGGCGGCACCACCAGCGGTGGCAGCGGCGGCAGTTGGCACGGTTCGGGCACCAGCGACGCCATGCGCGCCGACGCCCGGCGGCAGTCGGCGAACCTGCCCGCCGTCCCCGGCTCCACCGCGCCGGCCGGACGCTGGGACGATGTCGTCGCGGGCGGCACGACCCCCGCGTACCGGGGCCCCGCCACCCCGCTCGCCGCCGAACGCGCGCGCCAGGCACGGATAGCCGTCGTCGGCGCCGTCACCGAACGGTGGGCACCCGAACAGGCAGGGCCGGTCCACGAGAACTGGCAACTCGCCCCGCCCATCGGCCCGTCCACCGACCTGTGGGCGCTGGGCGCGCTGCTCTACCGCGCCGTCCAGGGCCACGCCCCGTATCCGGAGGAGAACGCGGCCGAACTGGTCCAGCTCGTCTGCGCCGAACCGCCCGCGTTCGCCGAGGAGTGCGGCCCGCTGCGCCCCGTCGTGGAGTCCCTGCTCCGCCAGGACCCCACGGAGCGCCCGGACTTCGAGGAGCTGCGCGGCTGGCTGCGTTCGCTGGTGCGCTCCGCGCCCGAGCCCGACGCCGGTCTCGATGTCGTCGCCGTGCCCTCCGTGGACGAGCGGCTGCCCATCGTGCGCCGCAGGGGTGAGCTGGTCCGCAAGCGCCGTGGCCGCGGCCGTGGCGGCGACGCCGGCCGGCACCGCCACAAGAAGGTCAAGGAGCGCAAGGAGAAGGGCGGCAGATCCTCCGAGCGGCGCGGCCTGGCACAGGCGTCGCACGGCGAGGCGTACGTCGAGCCGCGGCGCGAGCCGGACCGCTCGTACGCCGAACGGGACCACCGGGACGACGACTTCGGCGACAGGGAGTACCGCGAGCCCGGACGGCGGACGGCGGGCGGCGGCGGGTCGCCGCGTTCCCTCGGCCGCGTCCTGCTCGCCGTGATCCTCGTGCTGATGGTCGCGGCCATCGCCTTCGCCGTGATGTTCCTGCCGAAGGCCGACGAGACGGGGTCGGGGACCGGGGCGGGTGCGAATCCGAGCGCTCCGGCGACGCCAGGGGAGCAGAACCCGGACACGACCCCGGACAACGGCGCCGACCAGCCGGCGGACCCCAACTCCTCGACCCCGCAGACCTCCGGGTCCCCGGCCGACCTCGCGGACGGGTACGTCCTGCGCAAGGACACCGAGGGCTTCGAGATCGGCGTGGACAAGAGCTGGGAGCGCCGCCCGATCAACGACAGCGGCCAAGTCCGTTACGTACGGGGCGACTACACGCTCATCGTGGTGCCGGGACGCGACACCGTGGCCGACAACGGCGCCGACCCGATGGCCTACCAGCGGGACAAGCAACGGGAGTTGCAGCCCTACCGGGACTCTTCCTGGGCCACCTCATCGGGTCTGCGCCGGATCGACGTCGGACAACAGCCCATGGCCGAGGGGCAGTTCACCTGGCAGAGCAGCACCGGACAAGAGGTCTACGTCCGGAATCTCGTCATGATCGTCAAGGACAGCTACCACATCATCCAGGTCATCGGGCCGGAGAACGAGCGCGACAAGGTCTCCGAGATCTACCAGCAGGCGACCGGCTCCTACCGGATCACCCGCTGACCCGCCGCCGAGTCCGCCGAATCCTCACCGGCCCTGCCCTGAAAGCCCGCTGACGGTCCGTCCGGTCGCATCGGTCGTGTCACGGTGCGGTTTCATGGGCGGGCCCAGGTTCCGTGTCCGCGCCTCCGCTCCGTAATCTGTCACTCCGAGGAGCAGGCGGGGGCACCAGGCGGGGGCACGTGGAAGATTCTGAGGTAACGCGCGAGGGTCAGATGCTCGCCGGGCGCTACAAGCTCGGCGAGGCCATCGGCAGAGGCGGCATGGGCCAGGTGTGGCGCGCCTACGACGAACTCCTCAACAGGACAGTCGCCGTCAAGGAGTTGACGGCCGCGCTGTACGTCACGGCGGCCGACCGCACGGTGCTGCACGCCCGCACGCAGAAAGAGGCCAGAGCCGCGGCCCGGATCAGCCACCCCGCCGTGGTGACGGTCCACGACGTGCTCGACCACGGCGGGCGGCCGTGGATCGTCATGCAGTACGTGGACGGTCCCTCGCTCGCGGACGCGCTCAAGTCCGACCCAATCGTGGTACGGGAAGCGGCCCGGATCGGCCTCCAGGTGCTCGGCGCGCTGCGTGCCGCGCACGCCGCCGGGGTGCTGCACCGCGACGTCAAGCCCGGCAACGTCCTGCTCGCGCGGGACGGCGGTGTGCTGCTGACGGACTTCGGGATCGCCGCCATCGAGGGCGACTCGGCCATCACGCGGACCGGTGAACTCGTCGGCTCCATCGACTATCTGGCACCCGAGCGGGTGCGCGGCAGCGATCCCGGACCGGCCTCCGACCTGTGGTCGCTGGGCGCGACGCTGCACACGGCGGTGGAGGGAACGTCACCGTTCCGCCGTACGTCGGCGGTCGCCACCATGCAGGCGGTGATCACCGACGAACCGCCGGCTCCCGTACGCGCGGGGCCGCTCGCGCCCGTGATCACCGCGCTGCTCCACAAGGACCCGGAGGCCCGCCCGGACGCCGCCGAGACGGAGCGGATGCTGCGGGAGGTGCTGGAGGGGCGGGAGCCGCGGGCGGTGCGGCAGGAGGCCGTCACGGCCCCGGTGCCGCCGTACACACCGCACCCGGGGGACCAGCAGTCGCAGGCCCAGCAGCCCCAGCAGCCCCAGCAGCCCCAGCACACCGCGACGCCGTACCCCTCCCCGTACGGGCACACACCGCCGCACGCCTACCCGCAGGCGACCGGTCCGCATACCGCCCCCACGCCTGCCAACACGCCCGCAGGGAAAAGCCGTTGGCCCGCGATAGTCGTCGCGATAGTCGTCGCCGCACTCGTCGGCGGCGTGGCCGGCTACTTCGCCATGGAGGCCGGCAAGAACGACGACCCGGGCACAAGCGCGGGCACGAGCGGCGGAGCGAACCCGGAGCCCAGCGGCGACTCCTCCGACGACGGCAAGGACACCAGCGCGAACGGCGATACGGGCGGCGGCGGGAAGGACAACGGCGGCCAGGACAGCACCGACGGCGAGCGCACCGACGACGCCGTCCCGGACGGCTGGGTACGGGTGAACGATCCCGCGGGCTTCAGCCTCATCGTCCCCGAGGGCTGGCAGCGCCAGCAGGACGGCGACCAGATCGACTACACCCCCGACAACGGCGTCCACCTGCTGCGTATCGCCGTCGACACCTCGCCGGACTTCCCCGATCCCTACCACCACATGCAGGACATGGAGAAGGACGTCGGCCGCCTGCCCCAGTACGACCGGGTCAAGCTGCGCCCCAACACCTTCCGCGGCCAGACGAAGGCCGCGCTCTGGGAGTTCACCTGGACCGAGGAACAGGGGCACAAGGGGGAGCGCCGCGCGATCGACCAGATGTACTACTCGGCCGACGACTCGACCGAGTACGCGCTCTACATGTCCGGTCCCGTCGACGACTGGTCCACCACCCAGACGCAGTTCGACATCATGCTCGGCGGCTGGCAGCCGGACGGCGCGGGCGGTTCGGACGGCGCGGGCGGGTGAGCGCGGGAGCCCGTCGCGAGGTACGCGAGTGAAACCGTGATGTCACGGCTCTGCACCCGCTGCCGCCCCCCGGTGGCCTTCGAGATGTGCTTTCCGTAAGGATGTGGTCATGACGAACGACGGGGGACGGGCGAACGAGCCCACCAGCTACGGCCTTCGACCGCCTCAGCCGCAGTCGCAGGCGTATCCGCCGCACCAGGGACAGCCGCCGCAGGTGCCGCCCCAGGCTCCCCAGAGCCCGCAGGGTTCCCCGTACCAGCCGACACAGCAGACGCCGCAGGGCCTCGGGACCCCGCAGGGCCCCACCGCGCCCGACCCGTCGGCCGGACGTCTGCTCGGTGGCCGCTACCGCCTCGTCTCGCGGCTCGGCCACGGCGGCATGGGCACGGTCTGGCTGGCGCACGACGAGGTCGTGGACCGCGACGTCGCGGTCAAGGAACCCCGGGTGCCCGAGCATCTGAGCGCCCAGGAACGCGACACCGTCCACCGGCGGATGCAGCGCGAGGCGACCTCCGCGGCGCGGATCGACCATCCCTCGGTCGTCACGATGCACGACGTGGTCGTCGAGGACGCCAAACCGTGGATCGTCATGGAGCTGGTGCGCGGCCAGTCGCTCGCCGACCGTCTCCAGGAAGGCACGCTCGACCCGCGCGAGGCCGCCAGGATCGGGCTCGACGTACTGAACGCGCTGAACGCCGCCCACGAGGCCGGTGTGCTGCACCGCGACGTGAAGCCCGACAACGTCCTGCTCGGGCGCGGCGACCGCGTCGTGCTCAGCGACTTCGGCATCGCCCAGGTCGAGGGCCAGCAGGGGCTGACGGAGACCGGGGCGTTCGTCGGCTCACCGGAGTTCATCTCGCCCGAGCGGGTGCTCGGCCAGCGCCCCGGGCCCGAGTCGGACCTGTGGTCGCTGGGCGTCGTGCTGTACGCGGCGGTCGAGGGGATGTCCCCGTACCGCCGCTCGAACATCCCCGCGACGCTCCAGGCCGTGCTCTCCGCCGAGCCGCAGATGCCGGCCCGCGGGTCGGGCGCCTTCGGCACGGTCGTGATGCAGCTCCTGCGGAAGGACCCGGCGGCGCGTCCCACCGCGGCCGAGGTGCGGGCGGTGCTGGAGTCGGTGGCGCGTCCGCCGCAGCTCTCCCCGGAGGCGACGAGGCTCTACCGGAGCGCGGGCACCGGCGGCGGCGCGGGCGGCAGCAAGTGGGTCCCGCCCGTACTGCACCGCAACCGCCCGGCGCAGTACGGCCTCGGCGGCGGCGTGCTCGCGGTGGCCATCGTGCTGGGGCTGGTCTTCTTCAACCCGTTCGCCGGCGACGAACTGCCGGAGGGCTGGGAGGTCCGCTCCGAGGTCGAGATCCTCGACGCCAAGATCGCTGTCCCGGAGGACTACCGGCGGTCCCAGGAGAGTCTGACCGAGGACAGCCGTGTCACCTTCCGGGATCCGAGCGGTGTCTTCACCGTCTCCATGGACCAGGTCCAGAAGAAGCCGGACAACGAGGTTCTGCCGGCCGAGAAGGCGGACTGGCAGAAGTACTACGAGGGCGGCGGCGACAACGGTTCGGAGATCAAGGACGCGGAGTACAAGAGCCAGGATTCGTCGTTCGGCGGCTCGGACAAGGCGTTCGACAACATCGTCGACTTCGTGGCGTACGGAGACTCGTCCGAGGACCCGATCCGTTACCGCTACCACGAGCTGATCGTCCCGGGCAGCGACGAGGTGCACTGGCGGCTGCGGGTGGCGATGCCGGCCGAGGGGGACGCCGTGACGGACGGGGAGGAACTCTTCTCGAACGTGGTCGAGCATCTGGAGATCGAGAGCAAGTACCTGCCCTGAGCAGGTGCGGTGAAAAGGGTGTTACCGGCGGGTACCCAAAGTCCTGGATGCGGCATACCCTCGCCCTCATGACGGACTCACAGGCCCCCACGACCAATCCCGTGGCTCCGGTGCCCGCCGGCGTGCGCACCGCCGCCGACGTGGTCACTCCCGAGGTGCTCGCCCAGCTCATCAGGGGCGTCGTGGGTTCCGGACAGACCGCGAACCACACCCCGGCCACCGGCGAGAAGCTCGCCGACCTGCCCGAGTCCACCCCCGATGACGTCGCCGATGCCTTCGCGCGCGCCCGCGTCGCGCAGCCCGTCTGGGCGGCGACCTCCGTACGGAAGCGTGCCGCCGTCCTGCTCCGCTTCCACGACCTCCTGCTGGAGCGCCAGGCCGAGGTGCTCGACCTCATCCAGCTGGAGACCGGCAAGGCGAGGCTGCACGCGCACGAAGAGGTCCAGTCCGTGGCCGTCGCCGCCCGCCACTACGGGCGCAAGGCCCCGGCGTATCTGCGGCCGAAACGGCACACCGGCGCCGTACCCCTGCTGACCACGGTGACCGTGCAGCGCCACCCGCGCGGTGTCGTCGGCCAGATCGTGCCCTGGAACTACCCCCTCGAACTCTCCGTCGGTGATGCCCTGCCCGCCTTCGCGGCGGGCAACGCCGTGGTGATGAAGCCCGACACCGAGACCGCGCTCACCGCCCTGTGGGCACGTGACCTGCTGGTCGAGGCCGGGCTGCCGGCCGGGCTGTTCCAGGTGGTGATCGGCGAGGGCGCGGTCGTCGGACCGGAGGTCGTCGAGCGCGGCGACTACATCTCGTTCACCGGCTCCACCCGCACCGGCCGCGAGGTGGCGCGGCGTGCGGCGAGCCGGCTCGTCGGCGCCTCCCTCGAACTCGGCGGCAAGAACGCCATGCTGGTCCTGCGTGACGCCGACATCGAGAAGGCGGCGGCCGGCGCGGTGCGCGCCTGCTTCTCCACGGCGGGCCAACTCTGCGTCTCCATCGAGCGGTTGTATGTCCACGAGTCGGTCGCCGACGCGTTCGTGGAGCGGTTCGTCGCCCGTACGAAGGCGATGCGGCTGGGGTCCGCGCTCGCGTACGGCGCCGACATGGGCTCGCTCGTCGGCGAGCGCCAGCTCAAGACCGTGACCGGCCATGTCGATGAGGCCGTCGCCAAGGGCGCCACGGTCCTCGCGGGCGGTGTCGCGCGCCCCGACATCGGGCCGTACTTCTACGAGCCCACCATCCTGGAGGGCGTCGAGGCGCCGATGTCGGTCTGCACCGAGGAGACCTTCGGGCCGGTCGTGTCCATCTACCGGTTCCGCGACGAGGACGAGGCCGTCGAGCTGGCCAACTCCACGCCGTACGGGCTCAATTCGAGCGTATGGACACGTGACGCCCGGCGTGGGCACGCGGTCGCGACCCGGCTGCGCACCGGCACCGTCAACATCAACGAGGGGTACGCCTCCGCGTACGGCAGCGTCCAGGCGCCGATGGGCGGCATGAAGGAGTCGGGCCTCGGCCGCAGGCACGGCTCCGAAGGCATTCTCAAATTCACCGAGGTACAGACCGTCGCGCGGCAGCGCGTGCTGCCGATGGCTCCGTCGATGGGCATGGACGACGAGAAGTACGCGGCGTTCATGACCAGGAGCCTGCGCGCGCTCAAGGCCTTCCGGCTGCGCTGATGGGAAGAAGGAGAGCCGATGTCAGGGGACACCCATGCCCGGGGGCCGGAGGGCGACGAGCGCGAGGACCGCGACCGCGACGGCTATGAGGGCAACGACGGCTACGACTACGACGTCATCGTCGTCGGGTCGGGCTTCGGCGGCGCGGTCTCCGCGCTGCGGCTGACCGAGAAGGGCTACCGGGTCGGTGTCCTCGAAGCCGGCCGCCGCTTCACTCCCGGCACCCTCCCCAAGAACTCCTGGGACCTCAAGAACTATCTCTGGGCCCCGGCCCTCGGCCTCTTCGGCATCCAGCGGGTCCATCTGCTCGGCAATGTCATGGTCCTGGCCGGCGCCGGTGTCGGCGGCGGCTCGCTCAACTACGCGAACACGCTGTACGTGCCGCCGAAGGCGTTCTTCGAGGACAGGCAGTGGGCCGGCATCACCGACTGGCAGGCCGAACTCGCCCCGTACTACGACCAGGCCAAGCGGATGCTCGGCGTCAGGCTCAACCCGGTCATGACCCCCTCGGACGTCCATCTGAAGGCCACCGCGCAGGCGATGGGCGTGGGCGACACCTTCCACCTCGCACCGGTCGGGGTCTTCTTCGGCGACGGCAAGGACGCCGACGGTACGGAACGTGCCGAGCCCGGCGCGTCCGTCGGCGACCCGTACTTCGGCGGCGCCGGTCCCTCCCGCAAGGCCTGCACCCAGTGCGGCGAGTGCATGACCGGCTGCCGGCACGGCGCCAAGAACACGCTCAACGAGAACTACCTCCATCTCGCCGAACAGGCCGGGGCCGTCATCCGCCCGATGACGACCGTCGTCGACATCACAGAGGACCCGGCGGGCGGCCATCGCGTCGCGACCGTCCCCACCCACCGGCGCACGTCCGCGCCACGGGAGCTGCGCGCCCGCCAAGTCGTCGTCGCGGCGGGAACGTACGGAACACAGACCCTGCTGCACACGATGAAGGACCGGGGCCGGCTGCCCCGGCTGTCCGACCGGCTCGGTGAGCTGACCCGTACCAACTCCGAAGCCCTGGTGGGCGCCCAGACCACCGACCGGCGCTACCGGAAGAAGTACGGCGCCGCCGGTGGCGGTGCGGACTTCACCCGTGGTGTCGCCATCACCTCCTCCTTCCATCCCGACGCCGACACCCATGTGGAGCCGGTCCGTTACGGCAAGGGCTCCAACGCGATGGGCTCGCTCTCGATCCTCCAGGTCCCCTACAGCGAGAACGGCCGCCGGATAGCCGGCTGGCTCGGCAACATGGCCAAGCACCCCGTCCGCGCGGCCCGTTCGCTCTCCTACCGGCACTGGTCGGAGCGGACCATCATCGGTCTGGTCATGCAGTCCGTCGACAACTCGCTGACGACCTACCGCAAGCGAGGCGGCATCGGGAAGGGCCTGCTGACGGCACGTCAGGGCCATGGCGACCCCAACCCCAAGCAGATCGCGGAAGGTACGCGGATGGCGACCCTGCTGGCCGAAGAGATCAACGGCTTCGCCGGCTCGAACGTCGGTGAGCTGATGGGCACTCCGCTCACCGCGCACTTCCTCGGCGGCTGCCCGATCGGGTCGGACGCGGAGCACGGTGTCATCGACCCGTACCACCGGCTGTACGGCCACCCGGGCATCTCGGTGGTCGACGGCTCGGCGGTCTCGGCGAACCTCGGCGTCAATCCGTCGCTCACCATCACCGCGCAGGCCGAGCGCGCGATGTCCTTCTGGCCCAACAAGGGGGAGGAGGACCCGCGTCCGGAGCAGTCGGCGGGGACGGCGTACGTACGGCGGGAGGCGGTCGCGCCCAAGTCGCCGGCGGTCCCGGCGTCGGCATTCGGGGCGCTGAGGCTGCCGTTCCTCGGGCTGCCGGCGGTGCCGCCGATGACGGAGCCGTAGCGCTCCCTGAACCGGCCGGGCAGCAAGGAGGCGCTGCACCCCCCTCCGAGTGCAGCGCCTCCGGTGTGTCGCATGATGGACCTGTGACCTGGGCAAATGGTTGCCCACTTCCTCACGGAATCCTTATGTGACGGCCGTCACGTACCACCCCACGCGCGACAAGGGCCCCGCGGGCCCGGTCCGAAGCGAATCGGACGGGCGCCTGCGGGGCCCTTGCCGTCGGCACCGCGGCGTCAGGGCGGCGCGCGGTGCCGGATCGCGGCGCTGGGGGGGGAGCGCCGCGAGTTCGGGACGGTGGACGGGTGAGCGGAGAGCGGCTGGGCTGCTGAGCGGGAGGAGCGGTCGGAGACGGGGGGATCCGTATCCGTATGCGGTCGGCGCCGGGCGTCCCCGGTGCCGACCGCTCTTGGGGTGACCGGGCATGCTGTCCCCTGCCGACCGGTCACTCGGGCTGGAGCGAGGTCCCACGACGTACCAGCGGTACGTCACACGCCCCAGCGAAGCCACGCGTGGTTTGTTCGTGCCCGCCCCTGGCTGGCACGGACATCGGGACCAACGAAGGCCCGGCGCGTCCGGTCACGCGCCGTACGGGTGAGGACGCGCCCGAACCCATGTCCGTACGGCCACCGCCCTCGTACCGCATCCGTACCCGCTCAGATCCGGCCGCGTGAGAGCTCCAGCAGCGTCATCGCGAGCGCGGTGCCCGGTGTGCCGAGCGCGTCGCTGAAGCGGGCCAGGATCTCGTTCTCGCGCGAGAGGTTGACCCGGCGCCCGCCGGAGGCGATACGGGCGTCCTGGATGACGGCGGAGACGGCCATCCGTTCCTGTACGAGACCGATGATCCGGTCGTCCAGCGCGTCGATGCGCTCGCGCGCGCCGTCGATCACCGCCGCGGCGTCGTCGGTACGGGCGCCGGTGCGGTCGGTGACAGCGGGGTCGGTGGCAGTCATGAAGGGCTCCTCTGTACGAAGGGGGAGACCCCGAGCGACGAACATCCGGCCCGGACAACGCGGAACGCCCCGGGCCTGTCGGCCCGGGGCGCCTGGGAAGTCGCTTGTCAGCTCAAGCGGCACGACCATGGCAGCCGGACGGGCCGGTGCCATAGGTAAAGACGAAGGTCGAGTGCTCGCGCATGGGGGCCAGTATGCCCGAGGGCCGCCGGGAGCCCGCGTGGGGTTCGGATGCTGAGACGAAAAGCTGTGTTCGGCCCCCGTTAGAATCGGGGTACCGAACCCCTTCACCGCCGGAAGGCCGCGCCCGTGCCAGCAGTACCCCCCGCCGCCCCCGACGCCGTACTCGTCGTCGACTTCGGCGCGCAGTACGCCCAGCTCATCGCCCGCCGCGTCCGCGAGGCCCGGGTCTACAGCGAGATCGTGCCCTCCACGATGCCGGTGGCCGAGATGCTGGCCAAGAACCCCAAGGCGATCATCCTCTCCGGCGGCCCGTCCTCCGTGTACGCCGAGGGCGCCCCCACCCTCGACCGCGCGCTCTTCGAAGCCGGGGTCCCGGTCTTCGGCATGTGCTACGGCTTCCAGCTGATGGCGACGGCGCTCGGCGGGACGGTCGACAACACCGGCTCGCGCGAGTACGGCCGTACGGAACTGCACGTCTCCCAGTCCGGCTCCACGCTGTTCGGGGGCACCCCGGACGAGCAGCAGGTGTGGATGTCCCACGGGGACGCCTGTTCCGCCGCCCCCGAGGGCTTCACCGTCACCGCCTCCACGGACCTCGTGCCGGTCGCCGCCTTCGAGAACGACGAGAAGAAGCTGTACGGCGTCCAGCACCACCCCGAGGTCATGCACTCCACGCACGGCCAGCAGGTCCTGGAGCACTTCCTCTACCGAGGGGCCGGCATCGAGCCGACCTGGACCACCGGCAACGTCATCGAGGAGCAGGTCGCCGCGATCCGCGAGCGGGTCGGCTCCAGCCGGGCGATCTGCGGTCTCTCCGGCGGTGTGGACTCGGCCGTCGCCGCCGCCCTCGTACAGAAGGCGATCGGTTCGCAGCTGACCTGCGTGTACGTCGACCACGGGCTGATGCGCAAGGGCGAGACCGAGCAGGTCGAGAAGGACTTCGTCGCCGCGACCGGCGTACAGCTGAAGGTGGTCGACGCACAGGAGCGCTTCCTGGCCGCGCTGGCCGGGGTCTCCGACCCGGAGCAGAAGCGGAAGATCATCGGCCGCGAGTTCATCCGGGTCTTCGAGCAGGCCCAGGCGGAGATCGTCGCGGAGGCCGAGCCCGGCGAGCCGGTCGAGTTCCTCGTCCAGGGCACGCTCTACCCGGACGTGGTCGAGTCCGGCGGCGGCACCGGCACGGCGAACATCAAGTCGCACCACAACGTCGGCGGGCTCCCGGAGGACCTGGAGTTCGCCCTGGTCGAGCCGTTGCGCCAGCTCTTCAAGGACGAGGTCCGGATGGTCGGCCAGGAGCTGGGCCTGCCGGACGAGATTGTCCACCGCCAGCCCTTCCCGGGACCGGGACTCGGCATCCGTATCGTCGGCGACATCACGCGCGAACGCCTGGACCTGCTGCGCGAGGCGGACGCCATCGCCCGCGAGGAGCTGACGGCGGCCGGCCTCGACCGTGACATCTGGCAGTGCCCGGTGGTGCTGCTCGCGGACGTCCGGTCCGTGGGCGTGCAGGGCGACGGCCGTACGTACGGCCACCCGATCGTGCTGCGCCCGGTCTCATCGGAGGACGCGATGACGGCGGACTGGACACGGATGCCGTACGACGTACTGGCGAAGATCTCCACCCGCATCACGAACGAGGTGGCGGACGTGAACCGCGTGGTCCTGGACGTGACGAGCAAGCCGCCGGGCACGATCGAGTGGGAGTGACCCTTTCTCCCAGGTCAACGCCGGTGCCGTCGCTCATTCGTTTGAGTGGCGGCATTGGCATATGCCCTGGGTAGGCTGATTGGAGAGGTCAGACTCCGTCGCATGGGAGTAATCATGAGCGCCGCACCTGAACACGGTCTCGAACCGCGCTACCAGTGGCCGATCCCGCCCGCCCAGGGCTGGACAGCGGACGATCTCGACCGGATTCCGGACCTCCCGCCGCACAGTGAGCTGATCGACGGGAGCCTTGTCCTGATGAGTCCGCAGACCGCATTCCACGCCCGCACCATGCGGTTGCTGGAGAATGCGCTGCTGGATCTGGCGCCGCCGGAGCTGGATGTCATGCGGGAGATGACGATCAGACTCGACGCCAAGAATCGCCCGGAGCCGGACATCCTGGTCTTCCGCGAAGAGGCCAACACGGGACCGGATCAGACCTGGTACGAGCCCGAGGACGTCGTGCTCGCCATCGAGGTCGTTTCGGCGGACTCGATCGAGCGGGACCGCGAGGTCAAACCACCCAAGTACGCGGCGGCGGGCGTGCGCCATTTCTGGCGTGTCGAGGAGGAGCACGGTCTCCCGCTCGTTTACAGCTACGAGCTCGACCCGGCCACGAACCTGTACAGCAGGCCTACGGTCCATCGCGAGCGCGTGGAACTGAAGGTCCCGTTCCCGATCGACATCGACCTGACCTCGATCGATCGCCGTCGTCGCTCCGACAGCTCCGCCGAATAACTCGCTCGCACCCGCACGATCGAGTGGGAGTGACCGTTCCGTCCATGGGAGAACCATGACCGCTGAGCCGCTGCCCACCACCCTGTGGCCGGTGCCGCCGCAGGACGGTTACACCGTGGACGATCTGCTGACGCTGCCCGGGCTCCCGCCGCACACAGAGTTGATCGACGGGAGCCTGGTTTTCGTCAGTCCGCAGCGCCATTTCCACAGCGTCGTGGTCGACCTGCTGGTCGAAGGGCTACGCCGTACCGTGACGCCGGAGCTGCGAATCCGGCGGCAGATGACCGTACAGCTCGACGAGCACAACGGCCCCGAGCCGGACATCTGCGTCGTCCGCGCCGAGGCGGTGACCAGCAGGCAGCAGACGTGCTTCCAGGCGTCGGACGTCTCGCTCGCCGTCGAGGTCGTCTCGCCGGACTCCGAGGCACGCGACCGCGACACCAAGCCGCACAAATACGCGCGGGCGGGTATCAAGCACTTCTGGTTGGTGGAGATGGCGAGCCCGAACGATCACCCGGTCGTCCAGGTCTACGAACTGGCGCAGGTGACGAAGTCGTACGGCTTGGTCGGTATCCATCACGAGCGGCTGAAGCTGACCGTCCCGTTCGACATCGACATCGACATCGATCTCGCTGACGTCGACAACCTGTAGCCGCCGCAATTCACTCGCAACCCACCGGCCACCTGTGCGAGTCTCACCCACCATGTCCGACGACGAACTTCACGCCATCCTCGCCGCCCCCAACAACCCCCTTCTGACCTGGAACGCACCCCTCTCCGAAGAGCACGCCCGCTCCCTCGTCGAGGCCTGCACCGTGCCCGACGGCGGGCGGGTCGTTGATCTTGGCTGTGGGTGGGGCGAGTTGCTGCTGCGGATCGTGGACGGCGTCCCCGGCAGCACCGGTGACGGTGTGGACAGCGATCCCGTCGCCGTCGCCCGCGGGCAGCGGCTCGCGCGGGAGCGGGGGCTCGACAGCCGGGTCGCGTTCCACGAGAGCTCCGCCGACGCGTGGGCGGGGACCGGATACGACCTCGCCGTCTCCATCGGCGCCGTCCACGCCTGGCCCGGTTCGACCCGCGAGGCACTGCGTGCCCTGCGCACGGCCGTGAAGCCCGGAGGGCAGGTTCTTTTCGGGGACGGATTCTGGACCACCCGGCCGACCGCCGACGCGCTCAAGGGACTTGGCGCCGAGGAGGACGAACTCGTCGGCTCGCTGGACGATTTGGTCCGGGCCGCCGCCGACGCGGGCTTCGCCCCGCTCCGTACGACCGTCGCCGACCAGCGCGAATGGGACGTCTTCGAGTCCAACGGCCGGGCCGGCTGGGGCGAACGCTGGGCCATCGACCACCCCGATCACCCGCTGCGCGACGCCGCCCGCGCCACCGCCGCCCGCCACCGCGCGGGCTATCTCGGCGGCTACCGGGGGTATCTCGGCTTCGCCTATCTGGTCCTGGGCGTCTGACCCCCTCCGGGATACGGCACAATTCCCAGTCACAGCAAGGAATTCACCCGGAGAGACAGCGACGGGTGCGGGGCGGGGAAGGCGGCATTCGGCGTGGCGGTGCAAGTGACGGGGCGAGGCACGCACGGCGGGGGCTGTACCTGCGGGAACTGCCCGAACGGGGCTCATGAGGGGCACCGGCGAGCGGTCGCGGCGTTCATCGAGAAGCGTGAGGAGTTCGCCGCCGGCCAGGGCCTGCCGGCCGCGCTCGCGCACTCGCCGAGCGCCTCCAGGCAGTGGGTGTCCGACGAACTCACCCAGTCCGCGCGCGCCGTCGCCGACCGCAGCCGCGAGGCGGGCGACGCCTGGCTGCACTCCGTCTGGCGGCACACACTGCTCCTGGTGTGGGGCGCCGTCGTGGTCTTCGTACTGGGGCTGTCCATCACCGCGATCGGCGCGGGCTGGACCGGCGCCCGTACGGCGGGGCTGATCGCCTCCCTCGTCGTGGCCGGGCTGCTCACCTGCGCCGCCACGCTGCACCGTGCGCGTGGCGGCCTCCTCGCCCCGCTCGTCGGCGAGGACAACCGGCTGTCGACCTCCCGCACCGTCGCCTCCGCGTGGGTGCTGCTCGCCGTCTTCGCCGTGCTGGTGCTCGCGCTCCAACTCGCCGGGGCGTCGAACAGCCACGCGCGCGACGCGCTGATCGAGGGGCTCGAACTCGCCCGTGGCGTGGGCCTGCTGACCGTACTGACCGTGGTGTGCGCGACCGCCGTCGTCGTACGCCGCGTGGTGGGCGTACGTGTCGGGGACCGGCGGCTCCAGAAGGTACGGGCCGAGCGTCCGCGCCTCGCGGACCTGCTCTGCGACGACGGCGGGCGCGGCAGCTTCGCCGACGTGCAGTACGCGCTGCTGACGGCCGTCGCCGTGATCTTCTCGGCGGTACGGCTGGCGCGCCGCCCCGAGCAACTGCCCGATCTGCCCTGGGCGCTCGCCCTGCTGGTGATCGTCTCCGCCGCGACGTACTTCGCCGCGAAGTGGGCCGAGGGCGGTCGCCCGGTGGTGCTGTCCGTCGTCAGGGCCAGGGAGGCCGGGGATCTGGACGCGCCGATCCGCACCGGTGACGACGTGGAGATCAGGGGGACGGGTTTCGTGCCGCCGGGCGCGGGCACGCCGGACCGGCTGGCCGGCATGGTCGTACGGATCGGGCCGGTCCATATCCATGTACCGCTGGTCCCGGTTCCCGGCGGCTTCCAGAACCCGTCGGACACCGTGCTCGTCGTGCCCGTCCCGGTCGACGTGGAGCCTGGGCGCCTCGACGTACAGGTGGTGACGGCGGCCGGGGTCGAGACGAACCGGGTGCCGATCGACGTCGTGGACTAATTCCGGGCCAGGCCCGGACCGGTACACCGCGGGCGGACGGCGACAAAGCGGGCGGACCGCTGAGCGCGGGGTCCGTCACATCCGTATGCATGCACGAGGCACGCGGGGACAATCGAGCCCTGCGAGCGACGTGGGCAGCGGAAAGGCAGGACGCGCTATGGCGCACGGATACCGGACAGACACCTACGGAACGATCGGCGGTGAACAGCGGGGCTGGAAGGACTCGGCGACGAAGTACGCCCTGCTGCCGCTGCGGATCTTCCTCGGAGTGACCTTCATCTACGCCGGACTCGACAAACTCACCGACAGCGCCTTCATGTCGGCGGACGGGCCCGGTTCCGTCGGCGACCTGATGCGGAGCGTGCGGGACAGCTCCGCCATCCCCGCGCTCGTCGACCTCTCCCTCAAGAACCCCGAGGGCTTCGGCTACGCGATAGCCATCGGCGAGATCGCCGTCGGCCTCGGCACCCTGGTCGGGCTGCTGGCCCGGCTCGCCGCCTTCGGCGGGGCGCTGATCTCCCTGAGCCTGTGGCTGACGATGAGCTGGCAGTCGGACCCGTACTACTACGGCAACGACCTCGCCTACCTCATGGCCTGGCTGCCACTCGTGCTCGCCGGCGCCTCCGTCTTCTCCCTGGACGCGGCCCTGGCCGACAGGCGGCGGCGAATGCTGTAGTCGGCCATCGACACGGCCGAGGCCAGGAAGAGGCCACCGCAGACGATCGGGAACATCACGAACCAGGGGGAGTCCCACCAGCCCCCCGCGTCTCCGGCGAACACGGTGGCCGCGCTCAGCACGGCGAGGCCGGCCACCAGCTTGCCCGGCTTGAACTCATGCCGCAGCACGGGTCACCTCCACCTGTCCGACACCGACTTCGAGCCGGAGATCCAGTGTGCCCGCCGGCTTCACGCCCTTGGGCGGAGCCACCGTACGCGTCCGTTTCTGGGCCGGCGAGAGGTCGATGTCGTTCGGGAGCTCACCGGGGAGCCGGAGGTCGCCGAGCCCCACTTCCGCGCGCACCTTCAAGGTCACGTCGCGCGGTACGACGACCCTCAGCTGCCCCGCGCCGACCTCCGCCTCCGTACGGAGGGTCTCGCCGGCGGCGACGTCGACCTTGGTCAGGTCGAGCGTCCCGACGCCGGTGCCGAGCTTGTACGTGGGCGCCACCGAAGCGACGGTCGCCGGGCGCCAGGTCGTACGGACCCAGTCCGTGCCGATGTCCTTCGGGATGGTCGCCGAGCCCGCGAGCAGCCCGGCGGTGAGGACCGTGAGGAAGAGCGTGCCGAAGCCCGTACGTCCTGTGAAGGCGCTCACGGCGAGGCCGAGACCGAAGACCCCGAGCGCGGCGGCGAAGGCGATCTGCAGGCTCGTACCGAGCGGCTGGGTGTCCCACGACAGCCCCAGGCCGAGACCGCCCGCGCCCAGCGCCAGCAGGAAGAGGAGGCCGCCGATCCCGCGCGGGCGGCCCTGGCGTCCGCCCGACGTCCCAGACCCCTTCCGCTTCCCCTTCCCCTTCCCCCGGCCCGACGGATCGGCCTCCGCCTCGTCGTCAGGGCCCCACAGATAGTCGGGCGGCGACGCCGGACCCGTCGTGCCGTCCTTGACGATCGGGTCACGCCACCACGACGGACTGCCCGGGGTCGGCGGTGCCTTCGTCTCCGGGGGAGCCTCCGCGACGGCCGCCGCCGTACCCGGGTCGAGCGGGCCGCCCTCCTGCAGGGTGGCGCTGCGCCGCTGTGACCACATCGCCGCGCCGATCGTGGCGATGGACAGCATCGTGGCGAAGCCGAGCGTGCCGCCGTTGTTGAGCATCGACAGGAACAGACCGCAGCCCACGAGCGTGAGGAGCACGGCGATCAGGGACGCGCCGTCCACGCGGCCCGACAGCAGTCGGCGCAGCTCGTTCTCGTCCTCGCCGTCGACCGGCACGAGCAGCCAGGCGAGGCCGTAGAAGATGAGGCCGATACCACCGGTCAGCGTGAGCACGACGACGACGATCCGGAAGATGACCGGGTCGAGGTCGCAGTACCGCCCCAGCCCGCCGCAGACGCCCGCGACGAGCTTCTGCCGAGGCGCGCGCACCAGCTGTGGGGGCTGCGGCTGCGGCGGCTGCGTCGAGGTGTACGGCACGGACTGCGTCATACGACCATGGTGCCCGCCCCGCCCGCCCGGTCTCCACCCGTCCCGACCCTGGCCGGTCCCTGATATTCCGCGGCGGCCAGCCGGGCGGTGTCAGGGTCGTTCTCGGGGCAGCTCTCAGGGCGCAGCCCTGATGCCACGGCGCACCCGGCCGTGTGACCATCAATGGCATGCCGGTCGCCACGCCTACCCCGCCCCCGTCGTCCTCCTCGTCGTCATCGGCCTCGGGGCCGGCCGCCGCGGGGTCGCCTTCGGGACCGTCGGGCGCGTCCCGGAGCCGCAGCCGGGCGTCGGGGACGGCCCCAGGGTCCGACGAGCCGCCCTTGCGCAAGCTCTACCGGAGCGCCGACGGCAGGCTGCTGGGCGGCGTCGCACGTGGCCTCGCGGGCCATCTGGGGCTGCCGGTCGGCTGGGTGCGGCTGGTGTTCCTCGGTCTGTTCCTGGCCCAGGGGCTCGGCGCGCTGCTGTACGCCATCTTCTGGATCGTCGTCCCGCTCGGTTTCGGCGGCATGCCCACCGCGGCGCGCCCGCTCTTCGAGACGACGGGCGACGGACGGCGAAAGCTCCGAAAACCCGACAGGGGACAGACCTTCGCGATCATCGCGCTGTTCGTCGTCGGGTCCGTCTTCATCGGCAGCGCCGACCTCGGCCGCGGGGGCGCGGGCCACTACATCTGGCCGACGCTGCTCATCGGCGCCGGTGTCGTCCTGGTCTGGCGCCAGGCCGACAACGCGCGCCGCGCGCAGTGGGCGTCCCTCTCCACGGACAGCAGGCGGCGCAGGGTCTTCCAACTGGCGCGCGGACTCACAGGCGTGGCCCTGGTCGGCCTGGGCCTGACACTCTTCATGGTCGTACGCGGCTCGGCAGCCCAGCTCGGCAACGTCCTGACGGCGGCCATCGCCGTCGTGGCCGGAGTCGCCCTGCTCGCCGGACCCTGGCTCGTACGGATGACGCAGGACCTGTCCGACGAGCGCCTGATGCGTATCCGCGCCCAGGAACGCGCCGAGGTCGCAGCGCACGTCCACGACTCCGTCCTGCACACGCTCACACTGATCCAGCGCAACGCCGACGACGGCGGCGAGGTCCGCCGGCTGGCCCGCGCGCAGGAGCGCGAGCTGCGGGCCTGGCTCTACAAGCCGGAGGGCACCGGCAAGGACGAGGAGAACGAACCCGACACCCTCGCCGAGGCCGTCAAGGCGACCGCCGCCGAGGTGGAGGACTACCACGGCGTACCGATCGAGGTCGTCGTGGTCGGCGACTGCCCGCTCGACGAGAAACTGACCGCACAGACGCAGGCAGCACGCGAGGCGATGGTCAACGCCGCCAAGTACGGTGGCGAGGGAGGCGCCGTGCAGGTATACGCGGAGGTCGAGGGCCGGACGGTCTTCATCTCCGTACGGGACCGCGGGCCCGGGTTCGATCTGGACTCGGTGCCCGACGACCGGATGGGCGTACGGGAATCGATCTTCGGCCGGATGGAACGCAACGGCGGTACGGCGAGGGTGCGTTCGGCGCCCGACGGGGGCACGGAAGTGGAGCTTGAGATGGAGAGGGCGGCGGACGAATGACCGGCACCAGCGGGACGGGCGGCGACGGCGGCGGGGGAGAGGCCGGGACCAGGCGGGTGCGCGTGGTGCTGGTCGACGACCACCGGATGTTCCGCACCGGCGTACAGGCCGAGATCGGGCAGACCGCGACGACGGGCGTGGAGGTCGTCGGCGAGGCCGCCGACGTCGACCAGGCCGTCACGGTCATCACGGCGACCCGCCCCGAGGTCGTCCTGCTCGACGTCCACCTGCCAGGCGGTGGCGGCGTGGAGGTCCTGCGCCGCTGCGCCCCGCTGATGGCGGCGGCCGACGACCCGGTGCGCTTCCTCGCGCTCTCGGTGTCCGACGCGGCGGAGGACGTCATCGGCGTGATCCGCGGCGGCGCGCGCGGCTATGTCACCAAAACGATCACCGGCACGGACCTGGTGGACTCGATCTTCCGTGTCCAGGACGGCGACGCGGTCTTCTCGCCACGGCTGGCGGGCTTCGTGCTTGACGCTTTCGCGTCGACGGACGCGCCGCCGGTGGACGAGGACATGGACCGTCTCACGCAGCGCGAGCGCGAGGTGCTGCGGCTGATCGCGCGCGGTTACGCGTACAAGGAGATCGCGAAGCAGCTCTTCATCTCGGTGAAGACGGTCGAGTCGCACGTCTCGGCGGTGCTGCGCAAGCTCCAGCTCTCCAACCGGCATGAACTCACGCGGTGGGCGACGGCGCGCAGGCTGGTGTGAGCCCCGTCGGTTCTCAGCCTCGCGGGCAGAGCCACTCGGTCACGTAGTCCCGGCCGTTGTGGTGCAGCAGGCCGCGGACGCATTCGCCGGGGGCCGTGTCGAGCGTGCCTGACAGCGCGGCCGAGCCGTCCTCCGTACGGAGGGTGCCGAACCAGCCGGGGAACGCGGTGATCCGGGCGTTCCTGCGCTGGTAGCCGAGCCGCAGCCGCAGGGTGGGCGCGGGTTTCGTGGCGTTCGTATGTCGTACGTAACGCGTGGTGAAGGCCCCCTTGCCGCCCACCGGGCCCTCTACGCAGAGCCGGCCGCCGGTGAGGTCGCCGCAGCCCTCGGGGGTGACACCGACCGGGGCCAGGACGAGCACCGCGCCGACGGTGAGGACGGTCGCGTGGACCCGCCTGTGTCTCATGGCGTTCATCGTCGTGCGGCGAGTGCGGCATCGCACCCCGGCTTGGGCCGGGTGGGTACCGCCGCTGACATCTTGCGGCGGTCAGGCCGACTTGGTGGTCCGATTGCGGCGCAGCATCAGGAACAGGCCCGTCGCGATCGCCAGGCCCACGGCGCCGAGGACAGCGCCCTTCACGACCGGTCCGTGCCAGTTGTAGTCGGAGGTGTAGGCGGTCCGGCCGTTCTCCGCGAGCCGTACGCCGCCGATCGCGCTCGGCACGGCGTCGGAGCTGCGGACCCGGACGGCGTCCTCCAGCTTGACGTCCCGCTCGGTGACGGTGCCGTCGGCGCTGGTGAACGTGCCGATCCAGCCGCATTGCTCTTTGTTGCACACGCGGTCGGCAGGAGCCAGGGTGCCGACCGGGCCGTCCCGCAGGGTGGTGCGGCCTTCATATCCCTCGGCCGCCAGGCTCAGACCGCCGCCGAGGGAGATGAACAGGGCGAAGCCGATGCCTATGCGGACCAACACCCGCTCGCGGGTGGTCAGTGGTCGCTTTTTGGTGGTCATGGAACGGTGATCGTAGCCGGACGGCCGAAGCCGCCTCCCAGGGGCTACGCGGGGCGGGTGGCGCCCGCGAACGGCATCTGGTCGATCGGGGCCAGCCGCACCCCGGTGCCAGGCCGGGGGGCGTGGATCATCTGCCCGCCGCCGACATAGAGCCCGACATGGGAGATCCCGGAGTAGAAGAAGACCAGGTCACCGGGGGCGAGCTGGGAGCGGGCGACCCGTCGGCCCGCGTTGATCTGGGTGTAGGTGGTACGCGGGAGGGCGACCCCGGCCGCACGCCAGGCGGCCTGCGTCAGACCGGAGCAGTCGAACCCGTCGGGCCCGGTCGCGCCCCACACGTACGGCTTGCCGAGCGCTCCGCGCGCGTAGGCGATCGCGGCGGCGGCGCGGCCGTTGGGCGCCGGTACGGCCCCGGCGCGGCTCTGGGCGCGGTCGGCGCGTGGATCGGCCGGCCCGGTGTTTCCTGCATACCGCGCGCGTTCGGCGGCGGTGAGCCGGGCGAGGAGTTTCTCGGCGTCCGCGAGCTTCTTCTTGACCGTCGACTTGTGTGTGGCCAGGGCGGCTTGGCGGTTCTTGAGTTCGTCGGCCTTCGTGTCGGCCTTCTTACGTAAGCGGCCGAGTTCACCGAGCTGGGCGCGCATTCTGTTGACGGCCTGGGCCTGCTGGAAGCCGGAGCGTTCGGCGAGCGCTGCCCCGCGCAGGTATTCGTCGGGGTCGGAGCTGAGGGCGAGCTGTACGGCGGGGTCGAGGCCGCCCGCGCGGTACTGCGCGGTGGCGATCGAGCCGAGCGCGTTGCGCGAGACGTTGAGGCGGGCCGTACGCCGGGCGGCCTCGTCGCGCAGCTTCTCCAGCGAGGCGCTCGCCTCGGCGGCCTTCTCCTTGGCGCCGTTGTACTTCTCGGTGGCGGTCTCGGCCTCGTGGTAGAGCTTGTCGACCTTCGCCTTCACCTGGGCCTGGGTGAGCTGCGGTTCGGCCTGTGCGGTCCCTTCGAGCCCGGTCGCCGTCGCGGCTCCCGCGAGGGCGAGAGTGGCCGCCGTACGGCCGTAAGGCCCGCTGAACGGTCTGGAGTTGAATCGGGGTCGGCGGTGCGCTGCCACGGGGGCGTCCACATCCTTCGTTCCGGCTCGGCTCGGTGCGGCTGTTGTCGGGGAGGACGCTAGGCGCGGCGGTCACGGGAGCGCGGCGGCATGCCCGCTATTGCCCGCGGACGGCAGGTCTGCGGCGGATTGTGGCCGTCGGGGATATGGCGAATTCGACGATTCCGGACGGAAGTTGACCGATCCGATGACTTCAGAGCGGGGAGCGGGCGGCGGTGGTACGGGGCCGTCGGCCCGGTTGGACTGTCAGTGGTGGCGCGTAGCTTTTTTCTCATGACCACTCTCGGGGAAATGCTGAAGGGGCCCTCTTCCCGGTCGCTTTGGGAGCGGCTCTGCCCGCTGCTCGAAGGGCTGGACGAGACGGAGCTGGCCGCCGCCGCCACGATTCTGCGGAGCTGGCCGCCCGAGCGGCGGCCGATGCCGGACAGCTGGTGGAGCGAGCTGCTGGCGGGCGGGAGGCGGCCGTACCACGCGTCGGCGGGGACGCGCAGGCTCGGCCGGCTGGTCGACGTGGAGGCGGCCCGGGTGCCGGCGGAGCCGGACGCGGACCGGGACGAGTACGAGGAGGCGAACGGCGCTGCCGACGAGCCGTACGAGCCGGATGAGCCAGTGGCCTTCCCGTACGGTGCCGCGGCGGTGGCGGTCCCTTCCGATCTGCGGCGGCCGGTGTTCGGCGCGGTGGCCGAGTGGCATCACAACGGCGGGGACATCGTCGGCTGGAGCACGGTCGCGAGCGCCCCGCCGACCATGTATCTCGGCGGCGCCGACTACCACGACAATCCGCTCGACATCCAGATATCGCCGGACGGCGGGATCGTCGCGGCGTCGGTGGAGTGCCGCTGGCACGCCTGGTCGTCCGATGGCGAGGAGCTGTGGTCGCTCGACCCGGCGGACCTCTGGCCGGGGGCGGTGGCTGACGACGACGGCGACGAGGGCGGGGACGACCTCGTGGGCATCGACGTCCCGGTGCGGTTCTCGTTCGACGCGGACGGGCGGCGCGTGGCCGTCGGGCGGCTGCGGGGCGGCCCCGTGGCCGTCCTGGACGCGCGGACCGGGCACGTCCTGGCGCCCGGCCCGGAAGCGGGGCCGTGGGACGGCGAGGGGCCCGTCGCCCTGGACGCGGCCGGGCGGCTGCTGGCACACGCCCGCGGCAGCCGGGTGGTCGTACGGGACGTGGACGTGGACGGCGGCGCGGTGCTCGCCGACGCGGACACCGGGCTGGTCACGATCCACGCGCTGGCGATGGCACCGGACGGCGGCGGGCTCCTCGCCGTAGGGGCTGACGGCAAGGACAACCCGGCGGTGTGCTCCCTGACCCTGTCCCGGTCCCTGTCTCCCTCACGTACGGCGGCAGGGGCGGCGATCCTCACCGCGGCTGAGCCGGTACGGGCCGGGCGGGCGCCCGACGGCATGGTCGCCACCGACCCGCTGTCGGTGGTCACCGCGCGGGCGGTCTGGACCGCCGACGGACCGCTCGCCTTCATGTCGTCCGACGTCGGGGACGTCCTCTTCGGCGCCGACGGCCGGGTGCTGCGGGTGACGGCGGGGGCGAGCGTCGCCGCCTTCACCCCCGACGGCCGGGCCCTGATCACCGTCGGGTGCGCGGACCAGGACGAGATGGACCCGATCGACGTCTGGTTCCTCGACGCCATGGACCCGGCGGACAGGCCATAGGGGGCGGGCAGTTTCTCAAGATGGCGGCAGCTCGGTGTTGAGCCTGTCGGCAGGCACTCGCGCGATGCGGGTCCAGCCGCTCCAGCCACGCTCCTGCAGAATCGCCAGCACCAGTTCGGCGCCCGGGGCGGACTCCACCATGGCTGAGTCCATCAGGGCGACGAACTGATCGTCGAAGCCGTCGGTCCCCACCTCGCCGGCCTCCACGGCGCGAATCATCAGGCGCTCCAAGATGTCGGCGACCTCGACGATCCGCGGGTCGCCGGCCCGCCAGTCGGGCTCCCCGGTGAAGAAGCTGTAGAGCCTCACCATGTCGGGGTCGTCCAGCTCCTCGTGCTTCTTGGCGATCACGGCGTCGATCAGGTCCGGCACCTGCGCGGCGATCATGATCCAGGCATCCCGCTCCAGCTCGATGTACCGCTCCCCGACGCCGAGACCCCGCAACCGGTCGAGGTAGTACACGGCGCTCTGCGGGAGCGCCAGGTGCTCTCCGGCGGCGAGCCGGGCGAGCCGGCTGCGGGTGCCCCGCAGCCGCCGGATCTCGGCGCGCAGATCCTTGTCGATCTCCTGGACACCGCCGACGAACTCCTCCGGGCTGGCGTCGAGGAGTTCCTGCACCCTGGCCAGCGGCACGCCGGCGTCGGCCAGGGTGCGGATCAGGATCAGTCGCACGACCGCGGCGGCATCGTAGGTCCGGTACCCGGACCGGTCGCGCTCGGGCTCGGGCAGCAGCCCGATCTTGTGGTAGTGGCGTACCGCCCGCACCGTCACCCCGGCGTACGCCGCAAGCTGGCTGATGGTGAGCATGGGTCCCAGACTGCCTCAGGCGATCTTCCGGCGATAGGTGGCCATCGCGAAGACGTACGCCACGACGAGGATGCCGACGCACCAGGCGAGGGCGGTCCAGATGTCGTCGCCGACCGGCTGCCCCGTCAACAGAGCCCGGATCGTGTTGACGATCGACGTCACCGGCTGGTGCTCGGCGAACCAGCGCACCGGGCCGGGCATCGTCTTGGTGGGCACGAACGCCGAGCTGACGAACGGCAGGAAGATGAGCGGGTAGGCGAACGCGCCCGCCCCCTCGACCGACGACGCGGAGAGCCCGGGGATCACGGCGAGCCAGGTCAGCGCCAGGGTGAACAAGAGCAGGATGCCGGCGACCGCGAGCCATGCCGCCAGTCCCGCCCCCGAGCGGAAGCCCATGAGCAGCGCGACGCCCACGACGATCACGAGCGAGATCAGGTTGGCCATCAGAGAGGTGAAGACGTGTGCCCACAGCACACCCGACCGTGCGATCGGCATGGACTGGAATCGCTCGAAGATGCCGCTCTTCATGTCGGTGAACAGCCGGTAGGCGGTGTAGGAGATGCCCGATGCGATGGTGATGAGCAGGATGCCGGGCAGCATGTAGTTCACGTACGAAGCCGATCCTGTATCGATCGCGCCGCCGAATACGTAGACGAACATCAGCATCATGGCGACCGGCGTGATGACGGTCGTGATGATGGTGTCCACACTGCGGGTGACATGGCGGAGGGTCCGCCCCGTGAGAACGGCGGTGTCGGCGAAGAAGTACGAGGTCATCCTTGTCCCCCCTACTTCTTCGTGCCGGAGGCGTCGGTCTTGTCGCCGCCGGCGATGATCGCGAGGAAGATCTCCTCCAGGGTCGGCTGCTTCTCGACGTACTCGACCGTGGCGGGCGGGAAGAGCTGCTTCAGCTCGGCGAGGGTGCCGTTCACGATGATCCGACCCTGGTGAAGGATCGCGATCCGGTCGGCGAGCTGTTCGGCCTCGTCCAGGTACTGCGTGGTGAGCAGGACGGTCGTGCCGTACTCGGCGAGCTCCTTGACGGCGTGCCACACCTCGATACGCGCCTCGGGGTCGAGCCCGGCCGTCGGCTCGTCCAGGAAGATCACCGGCGGATTCCCGATGAGGCTCATCGCGATGTCCAGCCGACGGCGCATCCCGCCTGAATACGTGGACACCTGCCGCGTGCCGGCGTCGGTCAGCGAGAAGCGCCTCAGCAAGTCGTCCGCGATGGCGCCCGGGTCCTTGAGGTGGCGCAGCCTGGCGACGAGTACGAGGTTCTCCCGACCGCTGAGGATCTCGTCGACGGCCGCGAACTGCCCGGTAAGGCTGATGGACGCCCGCACATCCGCCGATTGCACGGCGACGTCGAAGCCATGGACGCCGGCTGTCCCCGCGTCGGCCTTCAGGAGCGTGGCGAGGATCCTCACGGTCGTGGTCTTGCCCGCCCCGTTGGAGCCGAGCAGGGCGAAGATGTCGCCCCGCGCCACGTCGAAGTCCACGCCGCGCAGCACTTCGAGCTTCCCGAACGACTTCTCCAGACCCCGCACGCGAATCGCCGGACCGGCGATCGATTGGGTCACCATGGTCATCTGCCTCCTTCGCGGAGCCTTCCGGTCGGCTGTGAGGAGGCTCCTGAAGGGAGGATGGAGGGTTGACCCAGCGTCAAGGTCAAGCCGGTCAGGCCGGGCGCACGCTGCCGTAGATCGGCATGTAGTAGATCGACTCCTCGCGGACGTTCGCGCCCGGTTTCGGCGCGTGGATCATCTTGCCGTCGCCCTTGTAGATGCCGACGTGGCTGATGTCGTCGTAGAAGAACACCAGGTCGCCGGGGAGCAGGTCCGCCGTGGCGACGCGCTTGCCGACATTCACCTGGTCCCAGGTCGTACGCGGCAGCTGCACGCCCGCCTCCTTCCAGGCGGCGGCCGTCAGCCCCGAGCAGTCGTACGAGCTGGGGCCGGTGGCGCCCCACACGTACGGCTTGCCGATCTGGGCGCGGGCGAAGGCGAGGACCTTCTCGGCCTTGGCCGCGTACGTACCGTCCGTGGTGCCGGAGCCGGTGCCGGTCCCCGTACCGGTGCCCGTGCCCGTGTCGCCGCCGGTCGCGGGCGCCTCCTCCTGCCGCGCCTCCTCCTGGCGCTTGCGCTCCGCGGCCTCCTCCTTGGCCTTCGCCTCGGCCTTGCGGCGCGCCTCCTGCTCCTTCTCCCGCTCCAGGGCGGCGAGCCGCGCCTTCTCCTCGGCCGTCAGCTCGGAGAGCAGCGACCGCGCCGCCGCGAGCTTGTTCTGGACCTTCTGCTTGCCCTCCTTGAGGGAGGCCTGCGACTCCGTCAGCGTCTCCAGGCTCTTCGTCGCCTTGGCGCGCTGCTTGGCCGCGGACCGCTGCTCCTTCTGGAAGTCCTCGACCGCCCCCTGCTGGCGCTCGGTCAGCCGGTCCATCAGCTGGGTCTGCTCGAAGTACGACTCGGGGCTGTCGGCGAACATCAGGGCGGCCGTCGGACCGACGGCGCCCGCGCGGTACTGCGCCGCGGCATACGTACCGAGGGCGCGCCGCGCCTCGTTCACCTTGTCGGCGCTCTTGGCGACGTCGTCCAGGACCCGGTCGACCGACTTGCGCTGGGTGTCGGTCGCTTCCTTCGCCTTGTTGTACTGCTGCGTCGCCGTACCGGCCTGCCGGTACAGGTCGTCGACCTTCTTCTGCACTTCTTCGATCGAGGGCTTGGGCTCGGCCGGCGCGGCGGTGGCGCTCTGCGTCGAGAGCAGCGTCACCGAGGCGAGGGCGGCCGTCGTGAAACCGACGGCGGGGGTGTTCGCCCGTATTCCGGTGCGAGCGCGCGTCTTACGATGCGATGCCAAGGCCGGCATCTCCTTCCGTGGACCGCCTACCGGGTTAGCTGTCGGGTTCGGGCGGAACGGAAGGCTGCCCTACGGGCCTGGTGAGCGGCCCGATTCACCCCGGTGGAACGTGGTGGGTCCCCGGTTCCGAACTCCCTTGCGGGAAGCCCGGATTCGGCGGAGGCCGTCCGCTCGGCGCCGATCACCGATGGAGTACGGACCACCTCGGCGTGCACGCTAGCCAATGCGTGGTGCCGCTGTGAAGGTTGATGGCCGATATGCCCGATACATTTTCGTGACCTTTCGCATAAACACCCTCGGAGACCCCCCTGAGGCCATCCCGGCGCCCCCGCCAAGTCATGTGGCAGTCCGCTGTCAGTGCGGCACCCTAGACTCAGGAAGCGATGAGCAGCCTCTTTGACGACAGCTTCCTGGCGGACCTCCAGCCCTCGGCCGAGGAGCCCCCGCCGCCACCCGAGGACACCGCTCCGGAACAGGTGCCCGACGATCTCTTCGGAGGGAAGTTCGACGTGCCCCCGCCCCGGGATCCGCACCACCGCGACGGCGCCCCGCGCACCGTCGTGGACCCGGCGGCGCTGCTCGAAGGGCTGAACGAGGAGCAGCGCGCCGCCGTCGTGCACACCGGATCGCCGCTGCTCATCGTGGCCGGCGCCGGCTCGGGCAAGACCCGTGTGCTGACCCACCGGATCGCGCATCTGCTGGGGACCCGCCGGGTGCATCCGGGCGAAATACTGGCGATCACGTTCACCAACAAGGCCGCCGGCGAGATGAAGGAGCGTGTCGAGCAGCTCGTCGGCCCGCGCGCCGCCGCCATGTGGGTGATGACGTTCCACAGTGCCTGCGTGCGGATCCTGCGCCGCGAGTCGAAGCGGCTCGGCTTCACGTCGTCGTTCTCGATCTACGACGCGGCCGACTCCAAGCGGCTCATGGCTCTGGTCTGCCGCGATCTGGACCTCGACCCCAAGCGGCACCCCCCGAAGTCCTTCAGCGCCAAGATCTCGAACCTGAAGAACGAGCTGATCGACGAGGAGACCTTCGCCGGTCAGGCGAGTGACCCCTTCGAGAAGACGCTGGCCGAGGCGTACCGGATGTACCAGGGGCGGCTGCGCGAGGCCAACGCCCTGGACTTCGACGACATCATCATGACGACGGTCCATCTGCTCCAGGCGTTCCCGGACGTCGCCGAGCACTACCGCCGCCGCTTCCGCCATGTCCTGGTGGACGAGTACCAGGACACCAACCACGCGCAGTACACCCTCGTACGTGAGCTGGTCGGCCCCTCGGGCGAGGGGCACGACCCGGCGGAGCTGTGCGTCGTCGGTGACGCGGACCAGTCCATCTACGCGTTCCGGGGCGCCACGATCCGCAACATCCTCCAGTTCGAGGAGGACTACCCGGACGCCACGACGATCCTGCTGGAGCAGAACTACCGCTCCACGCAGACGATCCTCAGCGCGGCCAACGCCGTCATCGAGCGCAACGAGAGCCGGCGGCCCAAGAATCTCTGGACGAACGCGGGAGCGGGCGCCCTGATCACGGGGTACGTGGCGGACACCGAGCACGACGAGGCACAGTTCGTCGCCGACGAGATCGACCGTATGACGGACGCGTCGGAGGCCAAGGCGGGCGACGTCGCCGTCTTCTACCGGACGAACGCGCAGTCACGTGTCTTCGAAGAGATCTTCATCCGCGTCGGCCTCCCGTACAAGGTCGTCGGCGGCGTGCGCTTCTACGAGCGCAAGGAGGTCCGCGATGTGCTGGCCTATCTGCGCGTGCTCGCCAACCCCGAGGACAGCGTCCCGCTGCGCCGGATCCTGAACGTGCCCAAGCGCGGCATCGGCGACCGCGCCGAGGCGATGATCGACGCGCTCTCGGCGCGGGAGAGGATCTCCTTCGCGCAGGCGCTGCGCCGGGTCGACGAGGCGTACGGCATGGCGGCCCGTTCGTCGAACGCCGTGAAGCGCTTCAACACGCTGATGGAGGAGTTGCGTACGGTCGTCGAGTCCGGCGCCGGTCCTGCGACGGTCCTGGAGGCCGTGCTCGAACGGACCGGCTATCTGGCGGAGTTGCAGGCGTCGACCGACCCGCAGGACGAGACGCGGATCGAGAACTTGCAGGAACTGGCCGCCGTGGCACTGGAGTTCGAGCAGGAGAGGGCCCAGGCGGCGGGGACGGACGCGACGGCGCCCGCCGCGGACGCGACGGCAGCAGACGAGCCCGCCCCGGATGCCCCGGCCCCGGACGCGCCCGCCGCGGGGACGTCCGGCACGCTCGCCGAGTTCCTGGAGCGGGTCGCGCTCGTCGCCGACTCCGACCAGATCCCCGACGAGGACGAGGAAGGCTCCGGTGTCATCACGCTGATGACGCTGCACACGGCGAAGGGGCTCGAATTCCCGGTCGTCTTCCTGACAGGCCTGGAGGACGGCGTCTTCCCGCACATGCGCGCGCTCGGCCAGGCGAAGGAGCTGGAGGAGGAGCGCAGGCTGGCGTACGTCGGCATCACGCGCGCCCGTGAGCGGCTCTATCTGACGCGGTCATCGATGCGCAGCGCGTGGGGCCAGCCTTCGTACAATCCGCCGTCCCGCTTCCTGGAGGAGATCCCGGGCGAGCATCTGGAGTGGAAGCGCACCGGGCCGATGGCCGCTCCGGCGGGACCGACGTCGGGGATCACGTCCTCGCTGTCCACCTCCCGCACCCGGTCGGGCCCGGCGGGCTTCGCCACACGGCGCGCGACCGAGAAGCCGGTCATCTCGCTCGCGGTGGGGGACCGGGTCACGCACGACCAGTTCGGCCTCGGGACGGTCGTCACGGTGACGGGGTCGGGCGCCGACGCGCAGGCGACGATCGACTTCGGGGACTCCAAGCCGAAGCGGCTGCTGCTGCGGTACGCGCCGGTCGACAAGCTGTAACGCGTAACGCGCGGGTGTGGGCGGGCGCGGAGACGCGCCCGCGCCCGGTCGGTCGTGGCGTCGGATGTCAGATGTTGAGGCCGTGGCCCCGGAGCCAGGGGAGCGGGTCGATCGCCGCGCCGCCGCCGGGCCGTACCTCGAAGTGCAGGTGCGGACCGGTGGAGTTGCCCGAGTTCCCGGAGTACGCGATCTCGTCACCGGCCTTGACCGAGCCGGAGCGGATCTTCGTGCTGCTGAGGTGGCAGTACCAGGTCTCGGTGCCGTCGGGGGCCGTGACGATCGCCATGTTGCCGTAGGCGCTGTTCCACTGCGTACGGACGGTGCCGTCCGTCGCCGCCATCACCGGCGTGCCGTACGCGACGGGGAAGTCGATGCCCGTGTGCATCGACATCCAGTTGACGCCGGCCTGGCCGTAGTACGCGCTGAGGGCGTGATTCGCCACGGGGATGGCGAACTTGGGGCGGGCGGCCTCGCGGGCCGCGGCCAGTTCCTCGCGCTTCTTCTTCTCCGCCGCCTGACGCTCTTTGAGGTCGATGCGCTCCTGGGTGCGGCTGGCGCGGTCCCCGAAGTCACGTGCGTCGGCGTCGAGAGCGGCGAGTTGGGTGTCGAGCTTGTTGTTGACCGCGGCCGGTTTGATCGCCGTCGCGTCCGACGCGGTGAGGGCGGTGGTCGAGTCGTCCTTGGTCTCGTCGGCGGCGCCCAGTCCGCCGACCGAGGCGGCGGCGATACCGGCGACACCCATCACACAGGCGGAGGGGACCGCGACGGTCAGCAGGGCCGAACGCTTCGCCGGTGAACGGCGCCTGCTGCGGCTGCCTCCGGCCGCCCGGCGGACGGGGCGCGGGGTGATGGTCGCGGCTGCGGCCCCGACAATTCGGTCCGCGTGCTCGGAATGTTCGGAGTAGTCCGGATCGAACTCCGCCTCCGATTCCGACGCCTGTTCAGGCTCCGGACCGGGCGTGTCGTACTCGTGCTCGTCGCTCTGGGCGGGCGCCTCGTACGTGGGCTGCTCGTACTCCGGCGTCTCGTACTCGGACTGCGCGAATTCCGCCGGCGTGAACTCCGCCTGCGTGTACTCGGTTTCCTGCTGGTGCTCGATCTCGGGCTCGTACGCGGCCGGTTCGTAGGCGGCGGGCTCGTACGGCGCCGACTCGTAGGACTCGTACGCCGCGTTGTCGCCGTAGTACGGAGTCTCGGCCTGGAACGGTACGTCCGGCTGCGCCGCCGGTGCGCCCGAGTTCCAGGCGGTGGCGTCGTACGCGCCGGTGTCGGCGACGGGCGCCGCCCACTGGTCGGCCTGGACGCCCTGGCCGGTCGCGTCGTAGCCGTAACTGGCCGCCTGGTTCGCCTCGTTCCAGGCGTTCGCGTCCCACTGACCCGTCGTGTCGTACGACGGCTGGGGCTGCTGGGGCTGTGCCGCGTACGCGTCGTACGCCTCGTACTGAACCTGGGGTGCCTGCGGTGCCTGCGTCGCGTAGGGGTCGTAACCCGCGTTCCACTGCGCCGAGTCGTACTGACCGCTCTGGTCCGCGTCGTAAGTGACCGTGCCCGTCGGGCTCGTGCCAGGAAGCGCGCCGAAGAGCGGGTCGCTGTCGAAACTGCCTGAGGAGTAGCCGTCGTGGGCGGCGTATCCGGCGTGGGGGTGCTGGTCGTTCACCAACTTCTCTCTCGCCTCGGCAGCAGAACCAGGCTTCTGGGGCCGCCTTGACGAACGGAGGGACCCAGAAGGGAAAGCAGTGGCCGCGACTGTACCCGGCGGTATGCGACGGCGACAATCTTCGGCGGCTTCCGGACGCTCTGGAAACGGGCATTCGGCCGTCTTTCGGCGGACTGCGGGCACACCTTTGGCCGTACGTTCGATGAGCGTTCGATTTCAAAGGGTCTCGGCGAGGTGTCGAAGCGACATCGAATCGGCTCTGGCCGCAACCACTTCCGGTGGCCGGCGTTTGGAACGCCGAGGTGCCTTCAGGCGCTCAGGCGACCGATATCGCGCCGTCGGCCTGGTCCCCGGCGCTCTCCGCCGCACTTCCCGCCCATTCGGCCCATTCGATGAGCTCCGCGAGCCCGTCGCTGTCGTCGTGCTCCAGGACATAGCGGATGCCCGCGGCGACGGCCGGGTGTACCGGCAGGGCGAGGTGGCCGATACCGGTCACGCCCACGTTCTGCGTGTCGAGATCGGGGTGCTCGATGCGGGCGCCCTCCACCGGTGACATGACCTGGTCGAGATCGCTCCAGAAGCTGACGAACCGGGTTTGGCAGCCGGGCGCCGGCTCCCGCAGCTCCTCGATGAGGTCCGAGCCGGGCCGCATCTGCCGGACGACGGGGTGCGCGCTGGCGAACGGGATGGCGCCGGTACCCGCGTGGGGTGTGCCCATGGTGACCAGGGTCCGTACCCGTACGTCCCCGCCCAGTCGCTGTACGTAGTACCGGGCGATCAGGCCGCCGAGGCTGTGGCCGACGATGTCGACCTCGCGGTGCCCCGTACGGGCACAGATCTCTTCGATGTGCCGGCCGAGCACTTCGGCGGCCAGCCGGATGTCGCTGGTCAGCGGCGAGAAATTGAGCGATTCGAGGTGGCGCCAGCCGTGCCGGGCCAGGGAGCGGCGCAGCAGGACGAAGACGGAGCGATTGTCCACGAAACCGTGCAGAAGTAGGACCGGGCGCTTGGAGCGGCCCTCCGTGGGCAGTGTGGTGGCCTCGGGCGGCAGGTCGGGTGCCGGGCGTTCATTGGCGATACCACCCGGATAGAGGACCAGGTGTCCCGCGAGGATCGCCATCTCCAGGATCGATGCCCGCAGGAGCGTGACGGGCAGTTCCCAGGCCGCGGGCCGCCGGACGACAGACGGGAAGGGCGAGAAGAGCTCGGAGAAAGGCGGGATCTTCATTGACCTACCTCCCTACACCACACAGGGAGCGATTCCCTTGTGGCTCCCGTGCCGGGTGGGGCCGACACGAAGCAGAGTGAACATATCCCCATGTGTGATTTCCCCCTCCCCGGCCGTCGCGAAACAGCAGCGTGCGAGATGCTGGAGATAACGTTCGTTCACTCTCCGTCCCTCGCCGGTACGGGGACCCGTGCCAATGACGACGAAGTCGGTATGTGGAGGCAGTGATGGGTGTGACCGGTCCGATCCGTGTGGTGGTGGCGAAGCCGGGTCTCGACGGCCACGATCGCGGGGCCAAGGTCATCGCGCGAGCGTTGCGGGATGCTGGTATGGAGGTCATCTACACGGGGCTGCACCAGACGCCCGAGCAGATCGTGGACACCGCGATCCAGGAGGACGCCGACGCGATCGGTCTCTCGATCCTCTCCGGTGCGCACAACACGCTCTTCGCGAAGGTCATCGACCTGCTGGCACAGCACGACGCGCTGGACATCAAGGTCTTCGGCGGCGGCATCATCCCGGAGGCGGACATCGCGCCGCTGAAGCAACTGGGCGTGGCGGAGATCTTCACGCCCGGCGCGACGACGACGTCGATCGTGGACTGGGTGAACGCGAACGTGTCCCAGCCGGCCGGAGCCTAAGTTATGTCGGGGCGTTCCGGGCCCGGGTCGCCCGTCAGTTCCGACAGCATCGCGGCGCGCAGACGCAGCGTGGAGACGAGCCGCTGGAACGCCTCCGACCAGTAGCCGCCCGCGCCCGGTGACGCGCCTTCGGCCTCGTCCGGGGTAGCGGTGAGTATCTCCAGGTGGGAGGCTTCCGCCGGGTCCAGGCAGCGCTCGGCGAGGCCCATCACACCGCTGAAGCTCCAGGGGTAACTCCCGCCGTCCCGCGCGATGTCGAGCGCGTCGACGACCGCCCGGCCCAGCGGCCCGGACCAGGGCACCGCGCAGACACCGAGCAGCTGGAACGCCTCCGAGAGACCGTGCGCCGCTATGAACTCGGCCACCCAGGAGGCCCGTTCCGCAACCGGCAGGGTGCTGAGCAGCTTTGCCCGCTCGGCGAGGGACGAGGCTCCCGGGCCGGCGACCGGGGACACCGCCGGCGGGCCCAGCAAGGCGCGGGCCCAGCGGGCGTCGCGCTGACGGACGGCGGCCCGGCACCACGCGGCGTGCAGTTCGTCCGTCCAGTCGTCCAGGACGGGCAGCGTCACGATGTCCTCGGGCGTACGGCCCCCGAGCCGCTCCGGCCAGATCGACAGCGGCGACGCCTCCACGAGCTGGCCCAGCCACCAGGACCGTTCGCCCCGGCCGCTCGGCGGTGTCGGGCTCACCCCGTCGCGCTGCATGTCCGCGTCGCACTCGTGTGGCGCCTCGACGATGACGGTGGGGCTCGTGGGGCCGGTGCGGTCCAGGCTCACGCATGTCGCAGCGCGCGCCGCCATCCGCGCGGCCAGCGCGGAGTTCGGCAGCGCGGACAGCAACTCGGAGGCGGTCGCCCGGACATTGCGGCTGCGGTCGGAGAGCGCCTCCTCAAAGAAGGGCTCGTCGAGGTCGGAGAGCCCGGCGCGCAGCGAGTCGAGGAACATCAGCCGGTCCTCGGCGCGCTCCGTCGACCAGGTCGTGGCCAGCAGCGCCCGCGCCGCGTTCGCGTCCTGCGCACGGACGGCGGCGAGCAGCGCGACCCGCTCCGCGAACAGCCCCTGCTCCCACAACTGCCGTACCGCTTCGGAGTCCTGGACGCCCGGCAGGACGGCGCCACCGGAGGCACCGCGCAGGGCGAACTTCCAGTCCGGGTTGAAGCGCGCGAGCCAGAGCCCGCGCGGCCCGGCGAACGCGAGAGCGTGCGGCCGCAGGTCGTTGCGCCCGCGCGCGGCGTCCAGCAGCGCGGGCAGGGCGGCGGCGGGGGCGCGGTAGCCGTGGTCGTTGGCTGCGGTGAGCCACTGGGGGAGCAGTTCGGTGAGATCGGGGGCCGTACCGCGCCTGCCTCCCGTACCGGCCGGGGCCGAGCGGTCGGCCAGCAACTGCGCCAGGCGCCGGCGCGCCGGCTCCGGCAGTTCGCGGCGGTCGTCCTCGGGTGCCGGCTCCGGCCGGGCGGCGGCGCGGGCCGGGAGCAGGCCCGCGCGGCGCCGGAGCGTGTGCAGCGCGGCGGCGTCCAGCAGCGCGACGGGCGCGTCCTGGCCGGGGGCCATGACGTCCGCGGGCGGTGTGCGGCGGTCCGTGCCGAGAAGGGCCGAGGTGACGAGCTCTTCCCAGGAAGTGGTGCCGGTCATCGGGTGCCTCCGTACGTATGGAGAGAGACGTATAGATAGAGGACGGGCGCCCGGCGCGGGGCGACCTGTCCGACTCGGATCACGTCAGCTGGACCGTCTCCGACGAGCCCGCCGACCAGACCGCCAGCGGGGTGAAGCCGCGGTGCCCGCACTCGCCGAAGACCGTGACCGGGCCGCCGCCCGACAGCGCCACGAGCTTCCACAGACCCGGCCTGCCGAGCGCGGCCGGCGCGATCGGCAGGGCCGAATCCCCGTCGGCGTCGGCCAGTTGCCACCCGTCCCCCTCCCCTCCGCCGGGGACGGGTATGACGTCGGTCAGCGTCACGGGCCAGGACTCCAGCCACGGATCCTCCCGCAGCGCCGATCCGTACGCCTCCACCGCCGCCGTGGTCGTCCCGCCCGGCGGGGCCGTCCCGGTCGCCTCGGGAACGCCCACCTCCTCCCCGAGATCCGCCCGCAACTGCCCCGCCCCGGCGTGCGGCGTCAGCTCCGCCTCGATCACCAGGCCCACCGGCAGCGCCGGTTGCGGCGAGCGGCCCGCCGCGCCGAACCCCAGCACCAGAGCCGTACGCCCCGACTCCCGTCCGTACAGCCAGATCCGGCGCGTGGTGATCTTGCCGTCCGACGTGTCGTACTGAGCGAGCACCAGCCAGTGGTCCCTGACCGGCGGTCCGTCGGCGGGCGAGGGAAGACCGACCCGCGTACGGACCGTTGTCGCCAGCGGCGCGGGCAGCCGCTCGATCCCCAGCCAGCCCTGATCCAGCAGATGCAGGAGCGCCGACTCTTCGAGCAGCCGCACCGGCCAGCCCGCCCCCGAGCCCGGGATCGAGCCCAACTCCCGCACCCGCGCCGCCAGTCCGGGCGCCTGCGCGTCCACCATGCGCGCGGCCGTCTCCTCCCAGAGCCCGTAACCGGACTGCTCGGCCGCCGCGAGACCGCCGCGCAGCAGATCGGTCAGCCGCTGCTCAAGCTCCTGCGCCCCGCCGGTGATCCGCGCCGCCCTGCGCTCCGCCCGGCGCCTGGCCGCCTCCGGATCGGCCTGCCCTGCCGTCCCTTCGGCCTCCGCCTTCGCTCTCTCCTCCTGCTCCTCGCTCCGCTTCCTGCGGCCCCCCAGCCACTCCTCGGCCCAGTCGGGCGCGGGCCCGTCCCCCACATCCACGACGGTCCTGACGGCGGCCGTCCCCTCGGCCGCCCAGAGCAGCAACAGCCCCAGCGCGTGCTTGCACGGAAACTTCCGGCTCGGGCAACTGCACTTGTACGCGGGGCCTTTCGTGTCTATCACCGTCTGATACGGCTTCTTGCCGCTCCCCTTGCACAGCCCCCACACGGCCCCCTCGCCGCTGCTGCCCGCGTCCGACCAGGGCCCGGCCGCGCTCAGCCTGGCCCCCGCCCTGCGTGACGCATCGTCAGGCGCCAGGGCCAGCACCTGCTCCGTCGTCCAGCGCACCCCCGCGATATCCATGTCCAAGACGTTAGGCCGCCCCACTGACAATCGGCTCCGACCTGCGGAAACGGCCGATTGTCAGTGGCATGGTGCACGGTGGAACCCATACCCGGTCGAACGATCTGGAGGGGGAGCCATGACCATGCCCGAAACGAGTGCGACGACCGCGGGGACGGTCGGCGGGAGCGTCGGCGGGGCGGCCGGTGCCGAGGTCCTGCGACCGCACGCCGAGGACGCCTTCGCCGATGAACTGGCGGCGCTCGCCGCCGCCGACGACCGCCCCCGGCCGCCCAGGTGGCGGCTGTCGCCGTGGGCGGTCGCGACCTATCTCCTCGGCGGCACGCTCCCGGACGGCACGGTCGTCACGCCGAAGTACGTGGGCCCGCGCAGGATCATCGAGGTCGCCGTCACCACCCTCGCCACCGACCGCGCGCTGCTGCTCCTCGGCGTTCCCGGCACCGCGAAGACCTGGGTGTCCGAGCATCTGGCCGCCGCCGTCAGCGGTGATTCGACGCTGCTCGTACAGGGGACGGCGGGGACGCCCGAGGAGGCCATCCGGTACGGGTGGAACTACGCGCAGTTGCTCGCCAACGGCCCGAGCCGGGACGCGCTCGTGTCCAGCCCGGTCATGCGGGCCATGGCCGAGGGCATGACCGCCCGGGTCGAGGAGCTCACCCGTATCCCGGCCGACGTGCAGGACTCGCTCATCACGATCCTGTCCGAGAAGACCCTGCCTGTCCCGGAGTTGGGGCAGGAGATCCAGGCCGTCCGCGGCTTCAACGTGATCGCCACCGCCAACGACCGCGACCGGGGGATCAACGATCTGTCGAGCGCGCTGCGCCGCCGGTTCAACACCGTCGTCCTGCCGCTGCCCGCCACCGCCGACGCGGAGGTCGACATCGTCTCGCGGCGCGTGGACCAGATCGGGCGCTCGCTCGACCTGCCCGGCGGCCTCGAAGGCATCGCCGAGATCCGCCGGGTCGTCACGGTCTTCCGCGAGTTGCGCGACGGCGTCACGGCCGACGGCCGCACGAAGCTCAAGTCCCCGTCCGGAACGCTCTCCACGGCCGAGGCGATCTCCGTCGTCACCAACGGCCTCGCGCTCGCCGCGCACTTCGGCGACGGGGTGCTGCGGCCCGGGGACGTCGCCTCCGGCATCCTCGGCGCCGTCGTGCGCGACCCGGCGGCCGACCGGGTGATCTGGCAGGAGTATGTGGAGACGGTCGTGCGTGAGCGGGACGGGTGGAAGGACTTCTACCGCGCCTGCCGAGAGGTCAGCGCATGACGACCCCCGCAAGGGACGCGTCCCCCGCCCAGGACGGGTCCGCCGCCCAACACTGGTCCGCCGTCCCGGCGCGGCCCGCCGGGAGCGGGCCGCTGTTCCTCGGCGTCCGGCACCACGGGCCCGGTTCCGCCCGCGCCGTCGGGGCCGCCCTCGACGCCGCGTCGCCGCTCGCCGTCCTGATCGAAGGCCCGCCCGAGGGCGACGCGTTGGTTGCCCTCGCGGGCGATCCTCAGATGCGCCCGCCCGTCGCGCTGCTCGCCCACGCCGTGGACGATCCAGGGCGCGCGGCCTTCTGGCCGCTTGCCGACTTCTCCCCGGAGTGGGTCGCGATCCGCTGGGCGCTGGCCCGCGGTGTCCCGGTCCGCTTCATTGACCTTCCCGCGACGCACTCCCTGGCCATCACGGACGCGGACGCGGAGGCGGACGGGCACACGGAAGCGGACGGGGCGCCGGACGGCGAGAGCGCACCCGGTCCCGACGGCCGTGCCGAAGCCCTGCGGATCGACCCGCTCGCCGTTCTCGCCGAAGCCGCCGGATACGACGACGCCGAGCGGTGGTGGGAGGACGTCGTGGAGCACCGCGCCGCCGCCGACGACCCGTTCGCGCCGTTCGCCGCCGTCGGCGAGGCGATGGGAGCCCTGCGCGAGGAGTACGGGGACGGCGGCCACCGCCGTGACCTGGTCCGCGAGGCCTATATGCGGCTCCAACTCCGAGCCGCGCGCAAGGAGTTCGGGGACGACCGGGTCGCCGTCGTCTGCGGTGCCTGGCATGTGCCCGCGCTCGGCGCGCGCACCACGGCAACCGCCGACCGCGCGCTTCTCAAGGGACTGCCCAAGGTCAAGACCGAGATGACCTGGGTGCCGTGGACGCATCACCGGCTGGCCAGGCACAGCGGTTACGGCGCGGGCATCGACTCCCCGGGTTGGTACGGACACCTCTTCGCCTCCCCCGACCGCCCCGTGGAGCGATGGATGACCAAGGTCGCCGGTCTGCTCCGCGAGGAGGACCGGCCCATCTCCTCCGCCCATGTCATCGAGGCCGTCCGGCTCGCCGAGACCCTGGCGACCATGCGCGGCCGGCCCCTCGCGGGACTGACCGAGACGACCGACGCGATCCGTGCCGTCATGTGCGACGGGTCGGATGTGCCGCTCGGGCTCATCAGGGACCGGCTCATCGTCGGCGACGTCCTGGGCGAGGTCCCCGACTCCGCGCCCGCCGTGCCGCTCCAGCGCGATCTGACCCGGTCGCAGCGCTCGCTGCGGCTGAAGCCGGAAGCGCTGGAGCGTGAGCTGGAGCTCGACCTCCGCAAGGAGACCGACGCCGGACGCAGCAGGATGCTGCACCGGCTGCGACTCCTCGGTATCGGCTGGGGCGAACCGTCGGCGGGCCGCGGCAGCACGGGCACGTTCCGGGAGAGCTGGCGCCTGCGCTGGGAGCCCGAGCTGTACGTACGGGTCGCCGAGGCCGGGGTCTGGGGCACCACGGTCCTCTCGGCGGCCACAGCCAAGGCCGAGTCCGGGGCGGTGTCGGCGACCGCGCTCTCCGAGGTCACGGCCCTGGCCGAGCAGTGCCTCCTGGCCGAACTGACCGACGCCCTGCCCGTGGTGATGAAGGCCCTGGCGGACCGCGCCGCGCTCGACGCGGACGTCGCCCATCTCGCCCAGGCCCTGCCCGCGCTCGCCCGCTCACTGCGCTACGGAGACGTCCGGTCCACCGACACGGCGGCGCTCGGCGAGGTCGCCGCCGGGCTCGCGGAGCGGATCTGCGTCGGACTGCCGCCCGCCTGCGCCGCGCTGGACGCGGACGGCGCGGCCGAGATGAGAGGCCACATCGACAGCGTCCACACCGCGATCGGCCTCCTGCCCGACACCCCCGGTCGGCCCGCCGGGGACCTGGCCGGGCGCTGGGACGCGGTGCTGCGGAAACTGGCCGCGCGGGACAGCGTGCCCGGTGTCGTCCGGGGCCGGTCCGCGCGGCTGCTCCTGGACGAAGGGCGCCTCCCGGAGGACGAGGCCGCACGCCTCATGGGCCTCGCCCTCTCGCCCGGCACCCCGCCGGCCGACGCGGCGGCCTGGATCGAGGGGTTCGTCGGAGGAGCCTCCGGCGGCGGAATGCTCCTGGTCCACGACGAACGGCTGCTCGCCCTGGTGGACACCTGGCTGACCGGGGTGCCCGCCGGGTCGTTCACGGACGTGCTGCCCCTTCTGCGCCGTACGTTCTCCGCGTACGAGCCCGGAGTGCGCCGCATGCTCGGCGAGTTGGTCCGGCGCGGCCCGGCCGGCGGCGGGGCGCGGCCCGACCGTTCCGACGCGGGGATCCCCGGCTTCGGAGCCGGCGTCGACGAGACCCGCGCGGACGCCGTTCTCCCGGTGCTGCGCCTGCTTCTCGGCGGCCCCGCGCCAGTTGGGCACGACAACGACAACGACCTCGCGGGGGTGGCCCGATGACCACGGCCGGACAGACGGACGACGTGACCAGCGACGTGGTCGGCGACAGGACCGGCGACGTGACGGACGACGCGATGGGCAGCGTGACGGGCGCCGCCGCCGACGAGCGGCTGCGGCGCTGGCGGCTAGTGCTCGGCGGTGACTCTGCCGACGGCACCGGCCGCGCGCTCACCGGCCAGGACGCCGCGATGGACGGTGCGCTGACCGCTCTGTACGGAGGAGGGGACAGCGGCACGTCCCGGCGGAGCGGCGGCAACCGCTCCGCGGGGCTCGGCGCCTCCGCCCCCTCGGTCGCCCGCTGGCTCGGCGACATCCGGACGTACTTCCCCACCTCCGTCGTCCAGGTCATGCAGCGCGACGCGATCCAGCGGCTCGGGCTCTCCGCGCTCCTGCTCGAACCGGAGATGCTGGAGGCCGTCGAGGCGGACGTCCATCTCGTGGGCACGCTCCTCTCCCTCAACAAGGCCATGCCCGAGACGACCAAGGAGACGGCGCGCGCCGTCGTAAGGAAAGTCGTCGCCGACATCGAGAAGCGGCTCGCGACCCGTACCAGAGCCACGCTCACCGGCGCCCTCGACCGTTCCGCGCGGGTCAGCCGGCCGCGCCACCGGGACATCGACTGGGACCGCACGATCCGCGCGAACCTCAAGAACTACCTGCCGGAGTACGGGACGGTCGTCCCCGAGCGCCTCATCGGATACGGCCGCGCCTCGCAGTCCGTGAAGAAAGAGGTCGTCCTCTGCATCGACCAGTCCGGATCGATGGCCGCTTCCGTCGTCTACGCCTCCGTCTTCGGCGCCGTCCTCGCCTCGATGCGCTCCCTCTCCACCCGGCTCGTCGTCTTCGACACCGCGGTCGTCGACCTCACCGACCAGTTGGACGACCCGGTCGACGTCCTGTTCGGTACCCAGCTCGGTGGCGGCACGGACATCAACCGCGCGCTCGCCTACTGCCAGTCGCGGATCACCCGGCCCGCGGACACCGTCGTCGTGCTGATCAGTGATCTCTACGAGGGCGGAATCCGCGACGAGATGCTGAAGCGCGTCGCCGCGATGAAGGCGTCGGGCGTGCAGTTCGTGGCGCTCCTCGCACTGTCCGACGAGGGCGCGCCCGCCTACGACCGCGACCACGCGGCGGCCCTCGCCGCCCTCGGCGCCCCCGCGTTCGCCTGCACCCCCGACCTGTTCCCGGAGGTGATGGCGGCGGCGATCGAGAAACGCCCCCTGCCGATACCGGACACGACGGCCAACCCCTAAAACCGGATCCGGGGGCGGTCCGTATCCCGTGGACTCGGTGGTTGTGACAGGTATCACCGCTCAGGGGTGATCTGTGATTTAGGGGTCCACGGCCCACGGGGATAACCTGCGAGACGGACATGCCGCGCTCCGGGACTCCGTCTGCGCCTTCCTTGTGACAAGTGCAGTCACGTTGCCCACAGCGGCACGCCCACGCGGATTACGAACCGCGATACTGCGAATTTTGGAAGACAGACAAGGGACGGACGCGCGTGGACCTGTTCGAGTACCAGGCGAGGGATCTCTTCGCCAAGCACGGTGTACCGGTGCTGGCCGGTGAAGTCATCGACACGCCTGAGGCGGCGCGCGAGGTGACCGAGCGTCTCGGCGGCAAGGCTGTCGTCAAGGCGCAGGTCAAGGTCGGCGGCCGGGGCAAGGCCGGCGGTGTGAAGCTGGCCTCCGACCCCGCCGACGCGGTCGCCAAGGCCGACGCCATTCTGGGCATGGACATCAAGGGCCACACGGTCCACAAGGTGATGCTGGCCGAGACGGCCGACATCGCGGAGGAGTACTACGTCTCCTTCCTCCTCGACCGCACCAACCGCACCTTCCTGGCCATGGCCTCCGTCGAGGGTGGCGTGGAGATCGAGGTCGTCGCCGAGGAGAACCCCGACGCGCTCGCCAAGATCCCCGTCGACGCCAACGAGGGCTGCACCCCCGAGAAGGCCGCCGAGATCGTCGCCGCCGCCAAGTTCCCGGCCGACATCGCAGGGCAGGTCGCCGACGTCCTCCAGCAGCTGTGGACCGTCTTCATCAAGGAAGACGCCCTTCTGGTCGAGGTCAACCCGCTGATCAAGTCCGGTGACGGCAAGATCATCGCGCTGGACGGCAAGGTCTCGCTCGACGAGAACGCCGATTTCCGTCAGCCCGACCACGAGGCCCTTGAGGACAAGGCCGCGGCCAACCCCCTCGAAGCCGCCGCCAAGGCCAAGAACCTCAACTACGTCAAGCTCGACGGCGAGGTCGGCATCATCGGCAACGGCGCCGGGCTCGTGATGAGCACCCTCGACGTCGTCGCGTACGCGGGCGAGGCCCACGGCGGCGTGAAGCCCGCCAACTTCCTCGACATCGGCGGCGGCGCTTCGGCCGAGGTCATGGCCAACGGCCTGGAGATCATCCTTGGCGACCCGGACGTCAAGTCCGTCTTCGTCAACGTCTTCGGCGGCATCACCGCGTGCGACGAGGTCGCCAACGGCATCGTGCAGGCCCTGGAGCTGCTCAAGTCCAAGGGCGAGACCGTCAGCAAGCCCCTGGTCGTTCGCCTCGACGGCAACAACGCGGAGCTGGGTCGCAAGATCCTGTCCGACGCCAACCACCCGCTCGTACAGCGCGTGGACACCATGGACGGCGCGGCCGACAAGGCCGCCGAGCTCGCGGCTGCGAAGTAAAGGTAAAGGTCACCAACACCATGGCTATTTTCCTGACCAAGGAAAGCAAGGTCATCGTCCAGGGGATGACCGGTGCCACCGGCATGAAGCACACCAGGCTCATGCTCGCTGACGGCACCAACATCGTCGGCGGGGTCAACCCGCGCAAGGCCGGTACGTCCGTCGACTTCGACGGCGTGGACGTACCCGTCTTCGGCTCCGTCAAGGAGGCGATCGAGAAGACCGGCGCCGACGTCTCCGTCCTCTTCGTGCCCCCGGCCTTCGCCAAGGCCGCCGTCGTCGAGGCCATCGACGCCGAGATCGGTCTCGCCGTCGTCATCACCGAGGGCATCGCGGTGCACGACTCCGCCGCCTTCTGGGCGTACGCGTCGAGCAAGGGCAACAAGACCCGGATCATCGGCCCGAACTGCCCCGGTCTCATCACCCCCGGCCAGTCCAACGCCGGCATCATCCCGGGCGACATCACCAAGCCCGGCCGGATCGGTCTCGTGTCCAAGTCCGGCACGCTGACCTACCAGATGATGTACGAGCTGCGTGACATCGGCTTCTCGTCCGCCATCGGCATCGGCGGCGACCCGGTCATCGGTACGACGCACATCGACGCCCTCAAGGCGTTCGAGGCCGACCCCGACACCGACCTCATCGTGATGATCGGCGAGATCGGCGGCGACGCCGAGGAGCGCGCGGCCGACTTCATCTCGCAGCACGTGACCAAGCCGGTCGTCGGCTATGTCGCGGGCTTCACCGCGCCCGAGGGCAAGACGATGGGCCACGCCGGCGCCATCGTCTCCGGCTCGTCGGGCACGGCCGCCGCCAAGAAGGAGGCCCTTGAGGCCGCGGGCGTCAAGGTCGGCAAGACGCCGACCGAGACGGCCGGTCTCGCCCGCGCCATTCTCGCGGGCTGATTGTTGCCTGTACGGTCTTACGGAGTACAGCAGTTGTCCTGCTGAACAACGCGCGTGGGCCCGCACCTTTCAGGTGGTGCGGGCCCACGCGCGTTCTCGTTCCCCGGCGGGGGCGCGGTGTCAGGGGATACGGGGCACCAGCCGCCCCGGCCCGTTCAGCGGTACGGCGCGGAGCTTGGCGCGCAGCTTCAGGTCCTGCTCGCTGAGCTTCTGCGGCCCGTGCGGTGGCGGGATGCCGCCGACCCGCTGACCCGGCGCGGGCGTCGGCTCGTACCGCGTCGGCGCCGTGACGACCGTGAAGGCCGTCGCCCCGATGATCAGCACGGTCACCGCGATCGCGACCCGCGTCCAGAACGTGGCGCGCCGCTCGCTGCCGATCCGCACGGTCGACGCGGGCGCGACGGCGGGAGCCGACACGGTCTCCGCCAGTTCGCGCAGACTCTCGTGCAGGACGGCCGGGTCCTCAAGGTCGGGCAGCCGCTCGGCTACGGCCTCGCGCGCGTGCAGCAGCCGGTTGGCCGTGGCCGGGGAGGTGGCCTCGGTCTCGGCGGCGGCCTCGGGCAGGTCGATGCCCAGGCCGTCGTAGAGCAGCAGCGTGCGCCGGTACACCGGCGGCAGGTCGAGCAGCGCCCGGCGCAGCGGGCGGCCGTCGCGGTCGCCGTTGGCCGGGTCCGGGTGCCGGTGGGCGCGGCGGAACCGGTGCCAGGGCGAGGTCGCGTAGTCGTGCGCCGCGGCCCGTACCCAGCCCGCGGGGTCGCGGTCGACGGCGACCTCGGGCCATCGCTGCCAGGCGAGTTGGAAGGCACGCTCGACGGACTCCTGCGCGAGGGTGCGGCGCCCGGTGAGCAGATACGTCTGGCGTGCGAGAGCGGGGGATGAGTGCGCGTACAGCTCGTCGAAGGCCTGGGCGGGGGTGAGTTTGGCGGCCTCGGCAGCCGCCGCTCCCGCCAGGGTCTCGGCTTTCTCCTTGCGGCGCTGGGCGTCCTGCTGGGACCGGCTGTCGGCCTTGACCGTACGGACCGGGCGGCGGTTGAGCGGCCTCTTGAGGGAGGGGGAGGGCGCGGCGACGGGAGCCTTCCGGGCGGCGGCCGGAGCCGGTGCCGGAGCGGGGGCGGGACTTGGGGTTGCTTCCGGAGTCGGGGCGGGGTTCGCGGGCGCGGGCTCCGGCTGCTTCGCGGGCCCCTGCCCGGCACCGGAACTCCCTGCCCCCTTCGGCCGCCGCTTCCGCTTCGCCGGCTTCTTCGTGTCGGTCTCCGCCGCGAACGCCGCGAGCAGCCTGGCGTACGCCTCCCGTCTGCGTCCCTGCGGTGTCGTACGCCCGGTCTCCCAGGATCTGATCGTCGCTCCGGTGACTCCCAGCGCGACCGCCATGTCCTTCTCGGTCACGGCCTTCGCCTCACGCAGTCTGCGCCGCTCCTTGGGGGAGGGAAGGGGAGGCACCGAAGAGGTACGAGTGGTGCTCTGCGTCATGGAGAACTCCCCGCGGCGCTGTACGGGCCGAAAAAGTACATAAACGTATATTGAGCGACACAGCGGTTATCCGCCCGTTACGCGGTTTAAGCGCGTGTCGTTGGCAGCATGGCGCCGTGACTCAAGTGAGCGGGCGCAACACCACGTTGTCCTCGGCCTCGGCGACCGAACGGGGCCGGGCCGCGGCGCTGACCGCGGCGTTCCTCCGGGGCGGGCTCGCCGCGGGCCTCGGTCTCGGCGGTCTGGCCGTGCTGGTCATCGCGGCGTGGATCAGCTCCCCGTACCCCGACAGCGGCGCAGGGGGAGCCCTCCACATCGCGGCGGCGCTCTGGCTGCTCGCCCACGGCGCGGAGCTCGTACGGCCCGACACGCTGTCAGGGGTGCCCGCCCCCATCGGACTCGTACCCCTGCTGGTCGTGGCGCTGCCGGTGTGGCTGGTCTACCGGTCCTCGCGCGACGCGCTGGAACCGGAAGAGGGCCGGCCGCAGCTCACGGCCCTCGGCGGGGTGTGTACGGTCGCGGGCGGATATCTGCTGGTCGGCGCCGCCGTCGTGGTCTACGCACGGGGCGGAGCGCTCGCGACGGACTCGTTCGCCACGGCGCTCCGGCTGCCTCTGGTGCCGGTGCTGGCGTCCGTGGCCGGAGTGTGGGTGGGGAGCGGAAAGCCGCTCCACAGGCTGCTCGACCGGCTGCCCGGCCTCAAGAGGGAGGGCCTCGGCGCGGACGCGTCGGACACGGAGGTCAGGGCCGCCGCGGTGAGCGATGCCGGGCGGCGCCGCCGGGCTGTCGTCGTGCTGCGGTCGGCGACCGCCGGGGCGGCGGTCCTGCTGGGCGGCGGGTTTCTCCTGGTCGCCTGTTCGCTGACATGGCACGCGGGCGCGGCACAGGAATCGTTCCTGAACCTGGCGGCGGCCTGGTCAGGACGGATCGCCGTCCTGCTGCTGTCCGTCGCGCTGCTCCCGAACGCGGCGGTCTGGGGCGCGTCGTACGCCCTCGGCCCCGGCTTCGCGCTCGGTACGTCGGCGACGGTCACCCCGCTCGCCGTCACGGGCAGCCCCGCGCTGCCGCCCTTCCCGCTGCTGGCCGCCGTGCCCGCCGAGGGGCCCGGCATGGCCGTGACCTGGGCGGCGGGGGTCGTGCCCTTCGCGGCCGGGCTGATGATCGCCCGGTTCACGGTACGGGTCGCAGCCCCGCCCTACGCCGAACGGGACGAGGCCTGGAGCGCACGCGACACCGCCCTCGCGGCGGCACTCGCCGGCGCCGGATGCGCGGTGCTGATGGCGGCTCTTGCCGCCGTCGCGGGCGGGCCGCTGGGGACGGGGCGGCTGGTGGAGTTCGGGCCTGTGTGGTGGCTGACCGGGGCGGCGGCGCTGGTCTGGACGGTGGGGATCGGCGTACCGGCGGCGCTGTTGGTACGGGTCTGGCGGCTGCGCGAGCGGCGCGGGACGGACGATGCCGATGAGTTCGACGCGCTCGACGCCGAGGCCGAGGACGAGGGTGAGGCGGACGTGGTGAGCGGGCCGGAGACGGCGGACAGGAGCGCGGCGGTGGTGGAGGAGCCGCCGGACCCGCCGGACGCTGCCGCCTCGTCGAAGGGCTCCTGGTGGCGACGGATCCCGTGGCGGCGCGGAGAGGAGGCCCCGGACGACGGGCCGGTGAAGCCCGGGAACGGAAACGGTGACGGGAACGGTGACGGTGCGGCCGGGGGCGCGGAGGACCGTCTGCCCACCCTGGACGGCGCCGGACCGGGGGACGATCCGTACGACTTCCTGCCGACGGACGCCTTGCACGACCGGGACAAGAAGGACTCCCAGGAGGCGTCCGGCGGTCTGGAGCAGGCATCCAAGACCGGGCCCGCGCCGGAGCCGGAAGCGAAGGCCGCCGACTGATCCGCACCACTCGAACGAGCGGCGGGCCCCCGCCAACCCCGGACGGCGAAGGCCGGGCGCCCCCCACGGGGGATATGGGGATGTGAAAAAAAAAACCG